>JBOGDX010000300.1:0-4586 GCA_050743225.1 Actinomycetes bacterium
ACGGCAGGTGTGCCCCGATCCTCACGGTCCCTCCTGAGCGCCTCAGCAAGGCCACCTTCTGCAGCATGAACCCTGGGGGAATGACCGACGGCACCGGACGGTCTCTTTCGGCCGACGACTCGACCTCATCCGGCTGCTGAGTCGTACTCAGGACCCGCTTGCCGCCGCGATGGCCTTCTCGACAACCGCAAGCCCCTCGTCGAGCAGGTGGTCGGGGATGACGAGCGGTGGCAGGAGCCGCAGCACGTTGCCGTAGGTCCCGCAGGTCAGCACGACGACACCCTCGGCGTGACAGGCCCGGGCAACGGCCGCGGTGGCGTCCGGGTCCGGCTCCAGCGACCCCGGCCGGGTGAGCTCCACGGCAACCATCGCGCCCCGGCCGCGGACCTCGGCGACGACGTCGTGGGACCTGGCGATCTCCCGGAGCCGGCCGGTCATCACCTCGCCGATCTGTCGGGCCCGCGAGCACAGGTCGAGCGACTCCATCGTCTCGATCGCGCCCAGAGCGGCTGCGCACGCGACCGGGTTGCCGCCGTAGGTACCACCGAGACCGCCCACGTGCGGGGCGTCCATGATCTCCGCGCGTCCCGACACCGCCGCGAGCGGGAGCCCGCCGGCGATCCCCTTCGCCGTGGTCACGAGATCGGGGACCACCCCTTCGTGGTCGCAGGCGAACCAGTTCCCGGTACGGCAGAACCCGCTCTGGATCTCGTCCACGACGAAGACCGCGCCGTGCTCCCGGCACCACTCGGCCAGGGCCGGCAGGAACCCGGGCGCCGGCACCACGAACCCGCCCTCGCCCTGCAGCGGTTCGATGACGAGGCAGGCCACGTTGTCCGCCCCCACCTGCTTCTCGACCAGGTCGAGGGCGCGGGCGGCGGCCTGCTCGCCGGTCATGCCGTCGGGGTCCCGCAGCGGGTAGGACGTCGGGACGCGGTACACCTCGGGTGCGAACGGCCCGAACGTGTGCTTGTACGGCATGTTCTTCGCCGTGAGCGCCATCGTCAGGTTGGTGCGTCCGTGGTAGCCGTGGTCGAAGCTCACCACGGCCTGGCGACGCGTGTGGGACCGCGCGATCTTCACGGCGTTCTCGACCGCCTCCGCCCCGGAGTTAAACAGTGCCGAGCGCTTCTCGTGGTCGCCCGGGGTCAGCCGGTTGAGCGCTTCGCAGACGTCGACGTACTCGTCGTACGGCGTGACCATGAAACAGGTGTGCGTGAACCGCGCTACCTGCTCCTGGACGCGGGCGACGACCGCCTCGGCCGCGTTTCCGACACTGACGACGGCGATCCCCGAGCCGAGGTCGATGAGCGAGTTGCCGTCGACGTCGACGACGACCCCGCCCCCGGCCCGGTCGACGAAGACGGGCAGCGCCGTGCTGATCCCGCGCGCGACGGCGGCCGTCCGCCGGGCCTGGAGCTCTCGCGAGCGGGGACCGGGGATCTCGGTGACCAGGTGACGTTGCTGTGGGAGGCTCGGGCCGCCGTGTTCAGTCATGTCGGGCACGGTACTGGGATGGAATCAGGGATGACAGGGCTGCGCGACGACGGAATCCGCAGACTGCGCGGCTAGTCCGGGCGCCTCGAGCCCCAGTCCCGGCGACCGAGCGTCGGGTCCATGCGCCGGGCGTACCGCTCGAGCTCGCCGATGGCCTCCTCCAGGCGATGGGCGGCGACCGCCCACCGCACCCGGCCGACGGTCTGTGGGGGTGTTTCTCGTGCCGACTCCCACGCCTCGCGCCAGAGGCTCTCGAGCCGACTGCTGAGCGATAGGAGCGCGAGCCGGACCGACTCCGCTGTGGAGGTTGCGATGGACGTGTCTGCCAACGTGCCGCTCGTCACGACGTCCCCCTCTGGCCGCTACGGCCCCCCACCAACGGAGTCTTGCCCGGACACGCTGTCCACGCCATGCCCCGTGATGGCCATGTTGGTGAGCCCTTCGGGTGATCAGCGGACCTAGACTCGCAGCGTGCCAGTCTCGTCATCGGGGCCTGTCGGGCGTTGGGCCGACTGGCTCGCCGCGCGGATGCAGGCCACCGGGTTCGAGGCCAACAGTGACCTCGCCCGGGCGACCGGAGTCCCCGACTCCGTGATCTCGCGGTGGCGGACCAGCGGCACCACGCCGTCCATCGCCCAGCTGCGGCGACTCCAGTCCGCCTTGCAGGTCTCGCTGGTGGAGCTGCTCGTGGCCGCGGGACACATCAGCGCCGAGGAGGCCGGCGTCACCGCCTTCACCCCGCCGGTGCGGGTCGCCCGGGGCACTCGCGACGCGATCCGTCACGATCCCGAGCTCGACGACGAGCTCAAGCACCTGCTCGAGGTGCAGTACGACGCGATGCTGGCGCTCGCTCGCGCCCGCGGTGGCCCGGACGCGCCCAGCGTGCCGGCCCGCGGCCTCGCCACCGGAGCCGGCTGACCTCCGCCCCTCGCCCGGTCCCAGGATGGCTCCGGCTCAAAAGTCTTGCTTGCGCGCACACAGAGTAATCCCTACCTTTGCGTACGCGCAGGGGAGGAAATAGCGCGGCGCCGGGGGTGTGTGCACGTGAGCGTTGCAGGGGTGGGGTCAGGCAGCCGACGGCTGTCCCGCCGATCCGTCTGCGCGCTCGCAGCGCTCTCGCTGGGCACCCTCCTCGTGGCGGCACCCGGCGTCATGGCCGCCGACGCGACTCCCACGTCCACGCCGACCGAGTCGACGCCCACCGAGTCGACGCCCACCGAGTCGACGCCGACCTCCGACCCCACGACGACCTCCACCCCGTCGGCGAGCGATCCACCCACCAGCGAGCCCTCCACCAGCGACCCCCCTGCCCGCGACCCGTCCCCGACCAGCGACCCCACCGCCGACCCCCCGGTCGCGCACCCACCGGCCGCGGACCCACCCGCCGCGGACCCGACGACCGCCGACCCACCGGCCGGCGACCCGACCACCGCGCCGACGGGTGTGGGGACGCCGACGGACTCCTCGCCGTCGGACCCCCCACCGCCGGGGCCGGTGGCCGTTGTCGTCAGCACGGCTCCCTCTGGAGGCGTTGGGCCGCTTCCCCCCGTGGGCGACGTCCTCGCACCCGCCGGGAGCGGGCCACCGCCCCCGCCGACGGTCACGGCCGACCATGCCTCCGTCCGCGCGATCGAAGCGCTGATCGCCGACTACGTGACGTCGGTGGTCCGCTCCGCCGTCGTCGACGCCGACGGGGAGCTGGCCGCGTGCTTCTGCGCCGTCGCGGTCTCGGTCAGCCTCGACGGTCCGACCAGCGCGGTCGCCACGCTCGGACGGGTGGCCCCGGACGGCGACGGCGACGCCGCCCGGTCCGGACGCAGTGGAGACGCGGCTGCCGTCAGCGTCACCGGGGGAGGGAGCGCCAGCGCCTCGGCCGTCAGCGGCGACACCGGAGCCGTCTCACCGGTCGCGACGACTGCGACCTTGTCGACGGCGACGGCGGACACGCGTTCGCGGGCCACCACGATCGACGTCGGCGGCGTCACGGCGCCGCTGCGTGATCTGGTGCGGGGACTCGGGAGGCAGATGGGCCAGGTCGCCGGCGCCGACACGACGGCGCAGGTGGCCGACCTGCTGGCCGGTGCCCCTCGTGTCGCCGCAGCCGGCGGCGCGGTCGCGGTCGACGTCGCCGCCTGGGACTCGCGCGGGCTGGAGGGAACGAGCGGCCCGACGGGTCGGCCCGCGGACGGTCTCGTCCGGTGTGCGGCCTACGACGGCTCGTCGTCAGTGCCGAGCTGCGGTCTCGCCGTGGCGGTGGGTCCCGTCGGCGGCCATGCCGTCGTGCTGCCACCGCGGCTCGCCTCGACGGGAGGCGGGTCCGCCGGTGCACCGGGGATGGCCAGCGCAGTCTCGGTCGCGGTGTCCGGGGCGGCCGTGTCCAGCGCCCGCACCGGGGACGCCGGTGTGCGGATCCCGCACGGGGCTGTGGTCGACGCCCTGCCGACCGGGCCGTTCACCTCGCGCTCGACCACGTCGGCACGGTCGGGTGACTCGGGCAGCTCCACCGCCGTGGCGCTCACGGTCCGCGGCGCGGCCGCCACGTCCGCCCGCTCCGGAGACACCGGGAGCGCGACCAGTGCGGTGCTGGCCGACCTGGCGGGGCCCTCGAGCGCACCGACTGCGGGAGTGCCCGGACCGGGTGGGGCGGCGACGGCGGGCGCGGTCAGCGGCGACAGCGGGAGGTCCGTGGCGCTCAGCGGCGGAGCCACCGGCGCGGCGGGGGACTCGCGCAGCGGGGACACGGGTGACGCCGTCGCGGTGGCCACCGACGGTGCCACCGGGACCGACTGGTCGGGGACCGGCAGCGCAGGATCGGGTGTGACGGGCGGCGCGGGTGGTCCGGCCGGAGCGACGGCGCTGACGGGGCGCAGCGGTGCGAGCCTGTCCCTGGTCCTGTCGGCCGGGAGCGCGGTCGCGACGGCGGCCAGCGGATCGACCGGCCGCAGCAGTGCCGTCGCGACCGGGGGCCGTGGCGGGGACACCCACGCGTCGGGATCCGGATCGGATGGGGTGCGGACCGGCGACGGCGGTGCCGCCGCGGCCGACGGGGCGTCCGGGGCGACCGGAGACGCGACCGCGGTCCTTGTCAC
>JBOGDX010000301.1:0-4572 GCA_050743225.1 Actinomycetes bacterium
CTCTGCGTTGAAGAACTGGTCGCGGCCCATCGGCGTGCACAGCAGCGGCACACCGCGACCGAGTGCGGCCATCGTGGTGCCGCAGCCGGCGTGCGTGATCACCAGTGACGCCGAGGGGAGGATCTCGGCGTGCGGCACATACCGCACCACCTGCGTGTTGGCGCGCGCGTTCACGGTTATCGGATCGATCGATGCTCCTGTCGTCACGATGGCGCGCACCGGCAACTGCGCGACCGCATCGACGCACCGCTGCAGCAGGTCGGCCTGGCCCTGCTCGCTCGTGCTGAGACTGACGAGGACCAGCGGCCTCGACCCGTCGCGGACGTCGATCTCGTCGATCTCGCGAGACAGCGGTGGTGCGTCGAGCACGGGTCCGATGCGGAGCACGTTGGCCGCGTCAGGCACGTCGGGCTCGAACTCCGTCGGCACCGCGACGATCGCGTATGCGCATTGGTCGTGGATGTCGCCAAGTCTCTCGATCGCCGACAGACCAAGCCCCGCGCGGTGCGCGTTGGCGATCGCCAAGCCCGGCGCGAACATCTCGACGAGGGGCCCGCCCCGGAAGATCGTGTACGGCGTGTGGAACAGCGTCGCGGTCGGAGTGCCAGATGCCAGCGCGACGTCGATCGCCGTGAACAGCATGCAGTCGACCAGCACCGCGTCCGCCGGCTCCCGATCCAGCTCCCGCGCGAGGTCCCGGGCGATCGTCGAGCTGAAGCAGAGCTCCTCGATCAGGAGCTTGACCTCGGCTTCGAAGTCGTCCGGATCTTCCATCGCGTCCCACCCTGCGCCCTGGGTCAACGGGACGAAGCGGGCGCCCACATCGTCACACCGCTCGGCGATCGTGTCGTGCCCGATCATCCGGACGTCGTGGCCACGCTCGACGAGCGTGCGTGTGATCCCCAGCGTCGGTACAAGGTTCCCCGCGCCGTCCCACGTCACGATCAGATAGCGAGCCATGCGTCAAATCCTCCCTGCTTCGCCATACTTGACAGTCTGTAAACTACGGTATGCTTTACAGCATGTCAAGGGGCGGGCGGGCGCAGACCCGGACCCAGATCCTCGAGGCGGCCCGCGCGATGTTCGAGGAGCTCGGCTACTACGGTGCCGGACTCGAGGCCGTCGCGAACAAGGCCGGGGTCTCGCGCCAGGCGATCTACCTCCATTTCTCGTCCAAAGCCGAGCTCCTGACCGCCCTCCATCTGCACATCTTCGCCACGGACGTCGTCCCGGCCCTCGATCGGCACCCGATCACGGACGCGGTGACCGCGTTGGACGCACTCGACGCGACGATCGCCGTGGACGTCGAGGTCGCCTCCAAGGTGTGGCGGATTCACGAGGCCCTCACGATGGCCCGACGGCAGCACCCGGAGGTCGAGGAGACCTTGCGCCCGCGCGACGAGCAGCGCTACGGCGCGCTGCTCGACCTCGGGCGCCGGCTCAAGCGAGAGGGCGAGCTGCCACCGACGATCCGAATCGGCACGTTCGCGGACATGCTGTGGGGCCTCATGAACATTGGCACCTACAGGAACCTCGTCATCGAACGAGGTTGGTCGCTCGACCAATACAGGCGCTGGGTGCGCAACACGATCCGTCTCCACATCAGCGCCGGCTGACCGCGTCGGCCGGCAAGGGCGGATTCACCGCGAAGCAGCAGGCACACCAGGCTCCAGTCGATCTGCTGGACTGTGCTAACAAGCGGAGCTGTCGAAGCGGTCAGGTCGCGTCCGCAAGCCAAGGGAAGAGGCGGATCACCGCGCGGCCAGCTGCCATGCTGACCCGCTCAGGGCTCGACCTTCCTCGCCCGCTGCCGAACCGATCGGTAGTGCCAGTTACCTTGATCGAGAGCGAACCCGGTCAGAAGGGCAGGGTCAATGTCCAGCACGCAGCTGTACGACACCATCGGAGCCACCTACACCGTGACCCGGCGCACGGAACCACGCATCGCGGCGCGGATCTGGGCTGCGCTCGGCGAGGCCCGGACCGTACTGAACGTCGGGGCGGGCACCGGGTCCTACGAGCCCGCTGACCGCCACGTCCTCGCGGTGGAACCGGCGGCGCTCATGCGTTCGCAGCGCCTCCCGGACGCGGCGCCGTGCCTGGCTGGATCTGCTGAGAACCTGCCGTTCGATGACCAGTCCTTCGACGCCGCGATGGCTGTTTGCACCGTTCATCACTGGCAGGACCCGATCGCCGGCCTGCGCGAGATGCAGCGTGTCGCTCGCCGCGTGGTGGTGTTCCTGTTCGACACGAGTGACCCCGGCCGGTTCTGGCTGACTCGCGACTACCTGCCCGAGTTCGCGGCCCTGCGAAGCAGCAAGGTCTTGGCATCGTTGAACGAGCTGGCCCGCGCGATCGGAGCCCGGACGGAATCGGTGCCCATCCCGTGGGACTGCGCTGACGGCTTCTTCGAAGCCTACTGGCGCCGGCCCGAGGCATACCTGGACGAGAATGTCCGTCGCGGAATATCGGTCTGGGCCAGCGTCGGGCCGGACGCCGAGCAGGGGGCAGTGCACAGCCTCCGTCATGACCTCGCCTCAGGTCGGTGGGCCGAACGCAACCGCGACCTCGTCGATCTCGACGCGGCAGAGCTTGGCGCTCGCCTGCTCATCGCCTGACCCCGCCACATCTGGGTACGACTCGCTGCCCGGAGTGCGACACGTTCACGTTGGCTCACGGGAAGCCGGCCGCAGCGTTCAGCTACGCCAGGTGCGAGGAGTCGATGGGAGGCAGGGTCAGGCTGACCGGGACTCGACTTCAATCCTTCAACGCTGATCTTTGACTACCTCGCCTGAGAGCACACGATGTCTCCGATCGCAGCGCAGGTGATGTTTCGGGCTGCCGCACCGGCCCGGGCCAAGTGGTTCAGCCACCGTTGCGGGTGAAGGTCAGGTGGGTGACCCCGCTCGGTGAGGAGGTGGCCTCGACCTGGTAGTCCTGCTCCAGCCCCTCCAGCCCGTCCCAGAGCCTCACGCCACGGCCGAGCAGGATCGGGACCACCACTGCGTGCATGTGGTCGACGAGCCCGGCAGCGAGGAAGTCGCGGATGACAGTCGCACCTCCGCCGATGCGGACGTCCTGACCGTCAGCGGCCGCGCGGGCCGCCTCGAGCGCCTCGGCAGCCGGGGCGTCGAGGAAGTGGAACGTCGTCCCGCCTTCCATCTCGACCGGCGGGCGCGTGTGTTGGGTGAGGACGAAGACCGGCGTGTGGAACGGCGGGTTGGGACCCCACCAGCCCGTCCACTCGGGGTCCTCGTGCCATCCGGGGTAGCCGAACTTCCCCGCACCCATGATCTCGGCACCGATCCCGTGGTCGTGCCGCTGGAGGAAGGCGTGGTCGACGCCTCCGCTGCCGCCGGACTCGCCGACCATCTGCTTCCACCACTGGGTGGTGAACATCCATTCGTGCAGGCGCTCGCCGGCATGACCGAACGGTGCCTCGCGGCTCTGGCCCTCACCGGTGCCGAAGCCGTCAAGCGAGACGGAGAACTGGTGCACGTGAGCGCGTGACATGGCTGCTGCTCCTCTGTTGGCCGGGTTCGGGCGGTCTCGTTCGGGCTCAAACATGCAGGGTGGGCCGGTAGATGAGCTCCTGGGTGTGCCCGTCGAGGGTCCGGGTCTCGAGCAGCTCCAGGTCGAAGTCGGCCGCACCCCCGAAGATCGGATCCGTGCCACTTTGACCGCTGATGACGGGGAAGAGCGTCACCTGCACGCGGTCAACGAGGCCGGCGGCCATCAGCGCCCAGTTCAGCGACAGGCTGCCGTGCGAACGCAGCGGCACTTCGGACTCCTCCTTAAGCCGGGCGACTACGTCGGCGGCGTCCCCGCTCACGACGGTCGCGTCCGGCCAGTCGAGGGGACCTTCTAGCGTCGACGACACCACCGTCGCAGGCAGGCTCCGCATGCGGGTGACCCAGGGGTCACGCACCTCGGACTCCTCGGTGCTCTCGGCCAGCATCGATACGAACTGCCGGAACGTAGTGGCTCCGAAGACCATCCGGTGCTCCCCGTTGTACAAGGAGAGCCGGTGGTCGAACAGCCCAGGGCCCTGCTTGCCCCAGTAGCCGCCCCAGTCGCCGCCAGGGCCGTAGGAGCCGTAGCCGTCGAGGGTGCAGAAGACGTCGAAGGTGTAGGTAGCGGTCATGTCGTTGTCCTCGCGTGTGGTGATCGGCATGAGTACCGACCCGAACCGACGGCGGAACTCATCGCCGGCGGCCTAGTGGTGTCCGGACGCCTGGATGCGGCCCGTCACGCTCGCTGGATCCCATACCTGCGCGCACCTCTTCGCGAGCCTGTGCGTCCGGCGCGGCGCCGATGTCGCGGAATTCGATGTGGCCGGGGGTGGCGATGAGCATGACGGTGACCAGGCCCGAGTTCAGGATGCACATCCCGTCGAGCGACCAGAGTGACTCCTTCACGGTAAGCGCCCCTTCTACCGAGCGTCCACGTTGGGTTCCGGCAGAGAACAGACGTGCCGTGGCTGCGGGCTCGCCGTAAGAAGTCCGAGCGGTAGTGCCAGCTTCGGACGAGCGGTTACTCCTCACGGCAGAGGTGTTCGGGTGATCTCAGGAC
>JBOGDX010000302.1:0-4554 GCA_050743225.1 Actinomycetes bacterium
GTCGAAGGTGGCCGGCTTGTAGAACCGGTCGAGGTCGCCCTCCCGGATCGCGCCGGGCTCGACGGTGTTGACCTCGTCGTACATCTCCAGCTGGTCGGCGAAGTTGGGCGGGGCGTTCTCGCCGTCGCGGGCGATCCGGTGCTCGGGGTCGCTGGCCGCCACCTTGGCCGCGTCCGCGGCGGTCACCGTGCCGGACTGCCCCGGCGGCAGGATGTTCAGCACCTCGCCGTAGTCGGGTTCCGCCGCGTCCGCGGGTGCGGTCAAGGAGCCCAGCCCGAACCCTGCTGCGACGACCAGGACCACGGAACGACGCATGGTTACTCCTCGGTAGGCCCCGGAGTGCCCAACGAGCGTCGACCGCGTCAGGTCACGGTCGGTCGGAAACCGCGTTGGGCAACGCCCCGCCGTACCGTCGGTCGCGGTCCGCGTAGGTCTCGATGGCCCGCCACAGATCCCTGCGGTCGAAGTCCGGCCACAACGTGTCGAGGAAGACGAGCTCGGCGTAGGCCGACTGCCAGAGCAGGAAGTTGGAGGTGCGCTGCTCGCCGGACGACCGCACGAACAGGTCGACGTCGGGGATGCCGGGCTCGTCGAGGTAGCGCGCGATCACCTTCTCGTCGACCTTGGCGGGGTCGAGGCGGCGATCGGCGACGTCGCGGGCGATGGCCGCGGCCGCGTCGGCGATCTCGGCCCGGCCGCCATAGTTGACGCAGAACTGCAGGGTCAGGGTGCTGTTGCGCTCGGTCCGGCGCTCGGCCTCCTCGAGCTCGTCGATGACGCTGCGCCACAGCCTCCGGCGGCGGCCCGCCCAGCGCACCCGGACACCCATCGCGTCCAGCTCGTCACGGCGGCGGCGGATCACCTCGCGGTTGAAGCCCATCAGGAAGCGCACCTCGTCCGGGGAGCGCTTCCAGTTCTCCGTGGAGAAGGCGTAGGCCGACAAGCAGTCGACGCCGACCTCGATCGCCCCGTGGATCACGTCGAGGAGCGCGGCCTCACCCGCCTCGTGGCCGGCGGTCCTCGGCAGCCCGCGCGCCTTGGCCCACCGGCCGTTGCCGTCCATGACGAGCGCGACGTGCCGGGGCAGGAGGTCCTTCGGCAGCCGGGGTGGGCGCGCCCCCGACGGGTGCGGGGTCGGCGGCTGCACCGGCGTACGCCTGCGTCGATCGACCACACCCGCGACCCTACCCAGCAGGCTGAGCCCGGCTACGTCGAGAACGGGACCACGGTTTCGACCTACCGGGAGTCGGACTGCCATGGCCGGGATGCGGCCGAGGAGCGGACTGGCGCAGAGCAAAGGGGCTTGAGCGCACGATCAATGTGATGATCATGCTCATGCCGAGGTGGCGAAGTCACTTCGTGCCGAGAGTCGTGCGCGTGAAGACCGTCTGCACTTCTTGCGCAATTCAGTTGGTCGGCATCAGGAACGGCCGCTCGGCAGGCAGGCGCTCGCATGCGCGACCGGCGGCGTCACAGGCGAGCAGCTCATCCTCCGTGTGATCCACCATGGCGATGTCGCCGTACGACCACGCGATCCAGGGGTACACGTCCTTGGGCACCCGCCACAGCTCTCCGGTCCTGGTGTCGACGATCGCCGCCGCGTGGCGCTCCTCCGTCCCCTCGACCGCAAGAACGTAGTTGCCGCTGGGGCTCAGCCGGACGTGGGTCTCCAGCTCGGGATAGCGTTCCTCGGCCCGGCCAGGCGCCTTCATCACCAAAGCGGAGCCGTCGCCGAAGACCTCGACATCGCCGTGCACATCCGCAAGGTGGCGCTCCTTCGGGGCCTTGGCCTCCGAGGTGCTCTGCGTACGCACGTCATGGCTGTACGTCTTGGGGCCGGAGGTCCAGACGACGCGCTCGGCGGAGACCTGCCGGAAGCCGTTACCCGCGGGGTAGTGGTCACCGGACGCGTAGATCACGCCGTGGCTCTGTGACGTTCGTGAGATCTCGCGGCCTGTGGCCGTGTCGTAGACGACGAGTTCGCGGGGCCCGGCGTTAAGTGCATCGGATCCCTCGAACCAGGCGGCGGTGTCGCCGTTCGGGTCCCCGCCGGGGCCCGCCTCTGAGTTGTGTCCAACGATCCGCGGGTCGTCGCCCCAGGGGTGGAACCACACGTCGCCGGTCGCGGGGTCCAGGTACACCGCACCCGACCGCACCAGGGCCAACGCCCCCCTCTGAGGCTTGACCTGGCCCGGCGCCACGACCTGCTCCGGCTCCACGAGTTTGACCGGGGTCTGCTCCACGACGTCGCCGCGGTGGAGCCCCTTCGCGTCGTACCAGACGGGCACAGCACCCACGACCGGCTTGGGCTGCTCAACGGGGGGGGCAGTCCGTCGGTCGCCATCGAGGCCGGTGACGGCAACCGCCGATCCGACGATCACCGCAGTGGTGGTGGCGGCTGCGACCATGGCGACGCGTCGACGGCCGCGGCGGGCGGCCCGGCGCTTGAGCTCGCCGAAGTCCGGCGACGGCGTACGGCTGGCGAGAGAGTCGACGGCCTCGCGCAGGGGCGTGAACTCAGACATGGGGTCCCTCCGTGACGAGCAGCGTGGAGAGGGCGGCCCGACCGCGGGACAGTCGTGCCTTGACCGTCCCGGTCGGCAGGCCGAGAGTGTCGGCCACCTGCTCCACCGTCAGGTCGGCCAGGTGGTGAAGCGCGATCACCTCGCGCTGGCCGGCCGGAAGCTTGTGTAGCGCCTGAAGCAGGACGACGTTGCCATCGGTGTCACCGTCGCGAGGCTCCTCGACGAGCCGCGGAGCGAGACCGACCAGGCGCTGTGCCCGCCGCCACCGGCTGCGGGCGACGTTGACCGCGACCGTCCGGAGCCAGGCCTCCGGATTGTCGGCGCCGAGCAGCCGTGCGGGATGGTCGAGCCCACGCACGAACGCCTCCTGGACCACGTCCTCGGCCTCCGCCACGCTGCCGGTTACGCCGATGAGCTGCCCGAGCAGGCGCCGGTACGACGCGGCGTACAGCTCCTGGATCTCGATGTCGCTCACTCGGCGCCTCCCTCCGCTTCAGCAGGACGACTCACGAGAGGGCGGGTTCGGTTGCATCCTGCCGGAACTTTTTCCCGAGCACAGAGGACTGCAGTCACCAGGTGGCCGCAATCCTCGGCACAAGCGCCCGCACATGCCGCACACCGAGCGCTCGGTTACGGCACTCATCGTGGAGGTTGAGTCAAGCGAGGAAGATCGACTGGACGATGAGCGACACAGCTGCCAGGGCCCAAACGGCGCTCATCGCGACGTCCCAAACCAAGCGGTCGCGGTAACGCAAAGGCCCCGCAGCCCTACGCTTCCGACCCCCGATCAAACGACGCACCCAGTTCTCGGACTTGATCTGCATCGGTCGCGTGAGCCAGTGTCCGCCCAAAATGGCGAGCATCAACAGACCGCCCGCCAGTCTTGAGTCCATCCGAAGATGATGCCGGATTCCCGGGCGGTCAACCAACACACTCATTTGCCGCGAAGCGCAAACCGGCGCGTGCCCATTGGGGCTCCACGGCGTACAGGCCCGGACGGCCGACAACCCCGTGGTCCTGTCGCACACGGACGCTGATCGTCGCGGCCGTGGTCCGCCCGTGATCCGATGCCTACTTTCCTGTGGACAACTGCGCATCGGCGGAAACCGTTGTCCACAAACGGTTTTCGTACGTTCGGCAGGTGCCGGGTTGTGTCCTACCCCTTGGCTAGGTTCGGGTCATGAGTTCGGCAGGCACCGTCGTCGAGCACCCGGTGATCACCAGGGTGCGTTCGGCGGCCGACCGCCTCGGGAAGGCCTGCGACGCCGAGCTCTGGCGGCTGTGCGACACCGACGTGGAGACCGCCCTGGCCGGCCTGCTCGAGCTCGAGGCCCGCACCGCGGCGCTGCGCGGAGCACTGCTGCGCGAGGCCGCGACGCGTGACCTGAAAGCCCGCACCCGCGCCTCGAGCGTGCCGCGGTGGCTGGGTGACCGGTTCCGGCTCTCCCACGCCGACGCCACCACCCGCGAGCGCGACGCCGCGCTGTTCGGGCGGCACCCGCGGGTCGAGACCGCACTCGGGTCCGCGGCGGTCACCGTCGAGCAGGCCACCGTCACCGCCACCGCCCTCGACAAGATCGCCGGGCTGCCCGACCTCGACGACGGCGACCGGGAAGCCGCGGCCGGGTTCCTGCTCGCCCAGTGCGCCTCCCTGGCCCCGCGCGACCTGGCCCGCGCCGGGCAGGCCATCCTGGAGGCGCTCACCGTCACCCCGTCCACCGACGACCCCGACGACGCGGTCGCCGTGCACCGCGAGCAGCAGCGGGCCGAGGCCGACGCGCAGGCCGCCGAACGCAACGACCTGCAGGTCATCCGCCGCCGCGGCCGGGTCCGCGCGATCCTGGACCTCGGCCCGGTCGGCGACGCCACCCTGCTGGCCTGGCTGCGCCGCACCGACAAGCCGCACCCCGGCACCGACGGGTTCGAGGACCCGCGCAGCCGCTCCGAACGCCGCGCCGACACCCTCATCGACCTGCTCGCCGCCACCGCCACCGGCACCAATCCCACCCATCCCGGCGACAGCGAGACC
>JBOGDX010000303.1:0-4553 GCA_050743225.1 Actinomycetes bacterium
GGGACGCCGGGAACCGCGCGGAACGTCGAGCAGGTGGGCCACGAGCCGTTGAACGGCCGCGGCATGAACGCTGCGCTGACGTTCTACGGCGACCACGCGTACGTGGGCAACCGCACCGACGGGTCGGCCGGGCACCCCAGCCCGGGCGTTCAGGTCGTCGACGTGTCCGACCCCACGGACCCGACCGTTGCCGGCGAGTTCGGCACCGAGCTCGCCAGCGGCGCCAACGCCGGCCAGACGTCGCGGGAGCTGCGGGTCTGGCCGGCCCAGGGCTTGCTGATGATCATGTACTTCCGGTGCAGCAGCGTGATCCACGCCTGCCCGCCGAGTGCCGACACGTTCCGCATCCGCTTCTTCGACCTGAAGGCCGATCCGGTGAACCCGCCGGTGGTCGCCACCTACACCCCGACGCGCAAGCCGCACGAGATGTACCTCTGGGTCGACCCGCAGAATCCCGACCGGGCGCTGCTGTGGATCTCCACGCCGACCAGCTCGGCCGACCCGGACCGCGCCAACCTGCTGATCACCGACATCAGCCGTGCCCGCGAGGGTGTGTTCACGGAGGTGGCGAAGGGAAACTGGAACCAGCTCTACCCCGGCTCCTCGGTGCCGGCCAACTACGACAACGACCTGGCCCTGCACTCGATGGCGCCGACGGCCGACGGCAAACGCACCTATCTCGCCTACCTGCGTGGGCACTTCCTGGTGCTCGACACGAGCGAGGTCGCCGACGGCGTCGCCCCTGGCGAGACCGTCAACCTCAACGACAAGCTGCTCACCCCGGTCGAGAACCGGCCGCGGTGGGGAACGGCCGACGGCGGCTGTGTGGACTCCTGCGCGGAGAGCCACTCGGCCGTCCCGCTGCCGGGCCGACCGTTCGCGCTCACCACTGACGAGGTCTACGGCACCTTCACCGCGCCCAGCCATGGCTGCCCGTGGGGCTGGTCCCGACTGATCAACACAGCCCAGCCGAAGCATCCGCGCATCCTGGCCGAGTACAAGCTCCCGGAGAACGAGCAGAGCTTCTGTCTGAGCTCCGGGAACGACCCTGCCACCGACCAGTTCACCAGCTACGCCTCGCACAACCCCACGCTGACCCGCAAGCTGGCGCTGATCTCCTGGCACTCGGGCGGCCTGCAGGTCGTCGACACGTCCGACCCGGGAGCGCCGACACAGGCCGGCTGGTTCTCGCCGCAGCCGCTTTCGAGCGTCGCGACCGAGGACCCGGCGCTGTCCCGCGGGCCGAACAAGGTCGTCATGTGGAGCTACCCCGTGGTGCGCGACGGCCTCATCTACGTCGTGGACATCCGCAACGGCCTGTACGTCCTGCGCTACACCGGACCTCACGCCAAGGAGGTCGGACAGGTCGCGTTCCTCGAGGGCAACTCCAACCTCGGCGACGCCGTTCGCCTGGCGGGCGCTCGCTAAGCCGCCCCACGCCAGGCACGGCTGGACGTCAGCCGATCACAGCCTCCTGCGTCTGCGGGTTGAGGTGCGGGAGCTTGCGAGCGCTGGCGCGGGCCGAATCGGCGAGCAGCATCACGTCGACGCCGCGCCCGGTGTCGTTGGTGTAGATGAAGCCGTTGTACCAGTACGAGGACCAGGTGTTCGCGCCGTGCGGGTCGTTGTGGCCGACCTCGACGGGACTGGTGCGGTCGGTGAAGTCGAACACCGTCGTGCCGCCGGAGTAGGCCGCTGACACGCCGACGTAGCGACCGCTGATCGGCAGGACGTTGAAGTTGTGCATGGTGCAGCGGGCAGTGTCGCCCTGCACCCGCGGGATCTTGAAGTGGCTCAGCTCCGGCTCGGCCGTGGTGGCGTCCAGGGTGTCGAGGGACGCCGTGTCGTAGAGCCAGATGGCACCGACCGTCGAGGCGTCCGTGGTGCGGCAGCGCGGCGACACGCCGCCGCCGGCCTCGTCGCCGAACAGCACGGTGCTGCCGTCCCAGGTGAACGTCGCGCTGTGGAAGAAGTCGACGCTCGGGTTGTGGATCCGCGCGATCGTCCGTGGCTGCTCGGGGTCACTGATGTCCCAGATCTGGCCCTCCGACATGCAGGCCCCTGCCGCCCGGTTCAGCCCGGTGAAGACGCTGATGTCGTGGCACCCGCGGAAGCCGGGGGTGCCACCGCGGTCATTGAGCTCGAACGCCGGCTCGCTGACGACCTCGGCCGATGCCGGGTCGCCGAGGGGAACCTCGACGACGGAGATCTTGGAGTGGCCCTGCGAGCCGTCCGGGTTGAGCCTGGCACAGGAGTTCTCGCTAACCGGCGACTGGCCGAGCCCGGAGGCCGGGTACGACGCGACGTACAGCAGCACCCGGTCGTTCGCCGCGTCGGGAACGAGCGTGTGCGTGTGCGACCCGCAGTCGGTGGCCACCCCACCGACGTAGCGGGGGGCGGTGGGGTCGGAGACGTCGAAGACCCGGATGCCCTCCCAGCCCAGGCTGGCTGCCGTGGAGTCGCAGCCGGGGCCGGTGCGCGGGGCGTCGATGGAGAGGAACAGGAGGCCTTCCCAGACCGACACGTCGTGCTGCGACCCGGGGCAGCTCACCTCGCTGAGGACCGTCGGGTTCTCGGGGTCGCTGACGTCGAGGACCCGGAAGCCGTCGTAGTTGCCGGCGTAGGCGGTCTTGCCCCAGAACGCCAGGTCGGAGTTGCGGTACGACGGCACGGTGCTCGTCTTGGGCGCGCTGCCGACGATCTTGACGTTCTTGGTGCTGCTCTCCGGGCTGGGGTCCCAGGTCCCTAGGTGGTCCTCGTGCGCGCCCGCGGGCGACATCGGAACCAGCAGGGCGAGGGCCGCGACGGCGAGGGTGATCGGGCGAGGCGGGCGCATGGCAAACCCTTCGGCGAGGTCGGCGCCCCACGGTTCGGTTCGCCAGGTGGGCAGATGATGGCTTATCTCCCCTTTTTCCCGCAATACCCACTTTGGGAACGGGAGCAGCCCGCCGCGACGCCCGTCCTTGACGCCGCACCGTCGCCGGGAGGAGTCTCCCGGCGAGGCAAGGAGAGTTGGGTGGCCTGCCCGCGGCAACCGCGGCTCACAGACGGCCTCACCGGGCGGTGCCCAGCGCCACGAACCGATGAGGGGCTCTGCCGCGCGCGGGCGCCGCCGATCGTGGCCAGTTCCGCATCCAAGCTGCGACTGCCACGAGGAGAGTTCATGATCAGCCACAAGCGATTGGTCCCCGTCGCCGCGGCCGCGGCGTTGGTCCTGGCGTTACCGGCTACCGCCGTAGCGACGCATGCGACGAGACCGCACACGAACAACATGCACGCGCTGGGGCACAGCCCGCACCCGGCGACGTTCCTCGGCGAGCCCGACGGGGTGCGCCACATCAACTCAGACATCGCCTTCTGGGGAAAGCTGGCTTTCAACGGCAACTACGACGGGTTCCGCATCATCGACATCTCCGACCCGGAGGCGCCGCAGGAGGTCTTCCACCAGCGGTGCAACGGCGACCAGGGCGACATCTTCGTCTGGGACAACATCCTGGTCCGTTCCTGGAACTCCAAGAAGTCGGTCGCCCGCCTCTGCGACGGGCAGACCGTGCCCGCCGGCTGGGAGGGCGTGCACGTCTTCGACATCAGCAACCTGACCGACCCGGCTCTGGTGGCCTCGGTGGAGCTGCCGTGCGGCTCGCACACCCTCACCGGCGCCAAGGACGGCAACCGGCTGATCGTCTACAGCAACAACTCGAGCAGCGCCGGCTGCACCGGCGGCGATCCCGCTGGCGACTTCATCGACGTCATCGAGGTCCCGCTGGCCAACCCAGCCGGGTCAACGTTGCTCCGGCGCGAGCCGCTCGACGGTAGCCCGGTGACTCCTGTTGCGACCGGGTGCCATGACGCCGGCCTCATCCTCGGCGACGTCAACCTGCTCGCCTGCGCCAGCGCCGACGCCACCAACGTGTTCAGCGTCGGTGCGCCACGAGGTGGCTCTCTCTCGGACCCGCTGTTCTTGTACGCCGTCGTGGAGCCTGGCGTCGGCCAGGCCGGCACGAACGGTCGGTGGCACTCCGCCACGTTCAGCTGGGACGGTGAGGTCCTCGTCCTGGGGTGGGAGCCAGGCGGTGGGGCCGCGCCCGAGTGTGAGACCACGGACCCGCCGGTGGACAAGAGCATGTTCTTCTACGACGCGGACACGGGCGCCAAGCTGGGCCAGTGGACCCTGCCGCGGGGCCAGGACGGCGTCGCCGAGAACTGCACCATCCACAACTACAACATCGTTCCGCTGCGCAGCGGGCGGTACGTCGCTGTGGGCGGGCACTACCAGGCCGGGACCTGGGCCACCGAGTTCACCGACCCGGCGAACCCGGTCACCGTCGGATGGTCCGACCCACCCGCGATCAGCCCGCCGGACCTGGGCGGCGCGTGGTCGTCGTACTGGTACAACAACTTCATCTACGAGTCGTCGATCACGGAAGGACTCAACGTGTTCCGCCTCAGTGGCAATGAGACCGGCGGCGCCATCAGGCTCGGACACCTCAACCCGCAGACTCAGGAGTTCTCGCTCAACTGAACCCTGCTGCGCCCGAGGAGGTGACCTAGCG
>JBOGDX010000304.1:0-4539 GCA_050743225.1 Actinomycetes bacterium
TGGCCGCGCTGCTCGCCGGCGAACGCGGCACGCTGCGGATCGGGATCATGCAGAGCGTCGGCACCAAGGTGCTGCCGCAGCTGCTGCGACGGTTCCGCGAGGAGAGCCCCGGCATCGCGCTCGAGGCGGAGGAGACCGTCTCCTACGACGAGCTCACCCGGGGTGTGGAGTCGGGCCGGTTCGACCTGTCGTTCAGCCCGTTGCCGGTCACGGAGGGGCCGTTCGCCGTGCGCCGGGTCCTCGACGACCCGTTCGTGTGCCTCGCACCTGCCGACGCGCCGGAGTCCGAGTCCGGCACTGTGAGCCTGCGACAGGCGGCTCGGCGCCCGCTGATCGGGTTCTCCGACCCCGAGCTGCACGACGAGCTGGTACGCCGGCTCCGGCGCACGGGCGAGGAGCCATCGTTCGTGTTCCGGTCCAACGACAACCCCACCGTCCAGGGCTGCGTCGCGGCGGGCCTCGGCTACGCGATCATGCCGCGGCTCACGGTGGACGAGGACGACCCGCACGTCAGCGTGCTGACGCTGTCGCCTCCCGTGCCGCCCCGACAGCTCGGCGTCGTGTGGCACGTCGACCGGCAGCTGCCGGCCACGGCCGCCCGCTTCGTCGACCTCGCCGCCCAGGTGTGCATCGACCTCGCCGTCGAGTGGTCGCAGCGGTAGGAGGTTGACGGATGGGCTGGTCGTTGACTGTCCCCGTCGCCCCGAATACCCGAAACCGCACGGCAGGCGGTCGGCAACAAGGTCAGCCGGGACCATCGCGGCAGCCGCGGCGAACCCTGCTCTCCCGTGCGCTCTCGGACCGGGTCACCCCACCCCGCCTCAGACCTGCACAGAATGAGGTGCAGGTCTGAGGGGCGCGCCGGCACTCGCACAGCCGGTCTTGCACTACCTGCGCGTCGCGCGCAAGTGGAAAACGACTCCCCAACGGTTCGACGGATCCCCGGGCGCCGTCATGCCTTGCGGCCGGGCTCCGCGCGGAGGATGTTGGTGGCGGGACCGTCGGGAAGGGAGACCGCCGTGGGCATGAACGGAGCGCACGTCGCGCTGAGCGTGACGGACCTGCACCGCAGCTCCACCTGGTACCAGGACCTGTTCGGGGGCCAGGAGGTTTTCCGTGGCAACGACGGAGTGAGCGACGTCGCAATCTACGCGATCGCTGACACCATCTTGCTCGGTCTACGCCAGCACGGGTCCACGACGTCGACGGACAGGTTCAGCCACGAGCGCTGCGGGCTGGACCACTTCGGCATGCACGTCACGGACAAGAGCGACCTCGAGAAGTGGCAGTCGAAGCTGGAGGAGCGGGGCGTCGAGCACTCAGGCATCGTCGAGTCTCCCTTCGGCCACCACCTGAACTTCAAGGACCCGGATGGGATCGCGCTCGAGCTGATGGCGGCCCGCCCGCAGTAGTGCTCCTCAGACGCCGACCGGGTGCCAGACGGTCTTGGTCTCCAGATGGGCGACGAGGCGCTGGGTGCCCGGCGTCCGCGACCAGTCGACCGCGTCCGGCCGCAGTACGCGCTTGAGGTTGTCGGCTGCGGCAACCTGCAGGTCGGTGACGGAGTCGGCGCCCGCCCCCGCGAGGTCGATCGAGTTGACGTCCATGTGCGACGCGAGCCAGGGCGCGACCTCGCCGGTGCGGCCGGTGAGAATGTTGACCACACCGCCCGGCACGTCCGAGGTCGCAAGGACCTCGGACAGGGTGACCGCGGGAAGCGGTGCCAGCTCGCTGGCGAGGACGACCGTCGTGTTCCCGGTGACGACCGCGGGTGCCAGGACTGACACCAGGCCGAGCAGCGAGGACTCCTGCGGGGCGACGACAGCGACGACGCCCGTCGGCTCCGGCACCGAGAAGTCGAAGTACGGTCCCGCGACCGGGTTGGCCGACCCGTGCACCTGCGCGATCTTGTCGGACCACCCGGCGTACCAGACCCACCGGTCGATCGCCTCGTCCACCGCCGTCTCAGCCTTGGCCCGCGACAGACCTTCGCCCGCTGCGACCTCGTCGACGAACTGGCTGCGCCGGCCCTCGAGCAGCTCCGCGACGCGGTAGAGGACCTGCCCCCGGTTGTACGCGGTTGCCGCGGACCATCCCGGGAATGCGGCGCGCGCGGCGACGACGGCGTCGCGGGCGTCCTTGCGCGAGGACATCGCGGCGTTGGCCAGGAAGTTGCCCTTGCGGTCGGTCACCTCGTAGGACCGGCCGCTCTCCGACCGGGGGAACTTCCCGCCGATGAACAGCTTGTAGGTCTTGCGGACGTCAAGACGGTCCGGCAGCCCCTTAGACGGCAGCCCCTTAGACGGCAAGGTAGGCCTCCAGCCCGTGCCGGCCGCCTTCGCGGCCGTAGCCCGACTCCTTGTAGCCGCCGAACGGCGACGCCGGGTCGAACCGGTTGAACGTGTTCGCCCACACGACACCGGCGCGCAGGTGGCTGGCCATCCAGAGGATCCGCGAGCCCTTCTCCGTCCATACACCGGCCGACAGGCCGTACGGCGTGTTGTTGGCCTTCTCGATCGCCTCGGCGGGTGTGCGGAAGGTGAGGACCGACAGCACCGGGCCGAAGATCTCCTCACGCGCGATCCGGTGCGCCTGGCTCACTCCGGTGAACACGGTCGGCGGGAACCAGAAGCCCTTGTCGGGCAGCTCGCAGGGCGGCGACCAGCGGGCCGCCCCCTCGGACTCGCCGACCTCGGAGAGCTCACGGATGCGGGCGAGCTGCTCGGAGGAGTTGATGGCGCCGATGTCGGTGTTCTTGTCCAGCGGGTCGCCGAGACGCAGCGTGCCCAGCCGGCGCTTGAGCGACGCCAGCACGGCGTCGTACGCGCTCTCCTGCACGAGCAGCCGGGAGCCGGCACAGCACACGTGGCCCTGGTTGAAGAAGATGCCGTTGACGATGCCTTCGACCGCCTGGTCGACGGGTGCGTCGTCGAACACGATGTTCGCCGCCTTGCCACCGAGCTCCAGCGTGACCTTCTTGCGCGTTCCGGCGGTGGACCGCGCGATCATCTTTCCGACCTCGGTGGAGCCGGTGAACGCGACCTTGTCGACGTCGGGGTGCTCGACCAGCGCCCGGCCGGTGTCGCCCGCGCCGGTCACGATGTTCACGACACCCGGCGGCAGGTCGGCCTGCTGGCAGATCTCCGCGAACAGCAGGGCGGTCAGCGGGGTCGTCTCGGCCGGCTTGAGCACGACGGTGTTGCCGCACGCCAGCGCCGGCGCGACCTTCCACGCGAGCATGAGCAGCGGGAAGTTCCACGGGATGACCTGCCCGGCCACGCCCAAGGGCTTCGGACCGGGTCCGAACCCCGCGTGGTCGAGCTTGTCCGCCCACCCCGCGTAGTGGAAGAACCAGGCCGCGACGAGAGGGATGTCGACGTCGCGGGACTCACGGATCGGCTTGCCGTTGTCGAGAGACTCGAGGACCGCCAGCTCGCGCGCGCGCTCCTGCAGGATGCGCGCTATGCGGAAGAGGTACTTCCCGCGTTCACGGGCCGGAAGCTTCGACCACACCCTGTCGTACGCCCGGCGGGCGGCCGCGACCGCACGGTCGACGTCGGCCGGTCCGGCCTCGGTGACCTCGGCCAGCACCTCTTCGGTGGCGGGGCTGACCGTCTTGAACGCATGTCCGTCGACCGGGTCGACGAACTGGCCGTCGATGTACAGGCCGTACGACGGCCTGAGGTCGACGATGGCGCGCGACTCGGGCGCCGGTGCGTAGTCGAACTTCTTGCTCATCATCGCGCTCAGTCCAAGGTGAAGTAGTCGGGACCGCTGTAGCGACCGGTGGCCATCCTGGTGCGCTGCATCAGCAGGTCGTTGAGCAGGCTGGAGGCACCGAGGCGGAACCAGTCGGGGTCGAGCCAGTCGTCGCCGACCGTTTCGTTGACCAGCACGAGGTACTTGATGGCGTCCTTGGTGGTGCGGATACCGCCGGCCGGTTTGACGCCCACCTGCCGTCCCGTCGCCTCCCGGAAGTCGCGGACGGCCTCCAGCATCACCAGCGTGACGGGCAGCGTCGCTGCCGGCGAGATCTTGCCGGTGGAGGTCTTGATGAAGTCGGCGCCCGCCAGCATCGCGAGCCACGATGCGCGGCGAGCGTTGTCATACGTCACCAGCTCGCCGGTCTCGAGGATGACCTTGAGGTGAGCGTTGCCGCAGGCCTCCTTCACCGCCACGACGTCGTCGAAGACTGCCTGGTACCGCCCGGACAGGAACGCCCCTCGGTCTATCACCATGTCGATCTCGTCGGCGCCCGCGGCGACCGCGTCGCGGGTGTCGGCCAGCTTGACCGCGAGACTCGCCCGGCCGCTGGGGAACGCGGTCGCAACGCTCGCCACGTGCACGCCGCTCTCGCCGAGCGTCTCGACCGCGACCGGCACCATGTCCGGGTAGACGCAGACGGCTGCGACGCGCGGGGCCGACGGGTCGGACGGGTCCGGTCGCAGCGCCTTGGCGCACAACGCCCGCACCTTGCCGGCGGTGTCCTGCCCTTCCAGCGTCGTCAGGTCGATCATCGTGATCGCCAGGTCGATCGCC
>JBOGDX010000305.1:0-4530 GCA_050743225.1 Actinomycetes bacterium
GTGGGCAGCCCCATCGTGCTGACCAGCGGCAACGTCTCCGACGAGCCCATCGCCCACGAGGATGGCGACGCGCTCGAACGACTGGCGGGCATCGCCGACGCCTTCCTGGTGCACGACCGGCCGATCCACGTGCGGGTGGACGACTCGGTCGTGCGGGTCTCCCGGGGCCGGACGGTGCCCGTCCGGCGATCGCGAGGGTTCGCCCCCGCTCCGGTGCCGCTCCCGCTGGCCGCGCCGCGCCATGTACTGGCCTGCGGTGCGGAGCTGAAGAACACGTTCGCCGTGGCGAAGGACCGGCGCGCCTTCCTGTCCCACCACATCGGCGACCTGACGAACCTCGAGACGCTGCGGTCATTCACCACCTGCATCGACCACCTGCAGCGGCTGTTCGACGTACGCCCCGAGGTCGTCGCCCACGACCTGCACCCGGACTACCTCTCGACGCGCTACGCCCTCGCGCGCGACGAGCTCGAGCCGGTCGCGGTGCAGCACCACCACGCGCACATTGCGTCCTGCCTGGTCGACAACGGCGAGGCCGGGCCGGTGGTCGGCGTGGCGTTGGACGGGCTCGGCTACGGCACGGACGGGACGCTGTGGGGCGGCGAGGTCCTGGTCGCCGACCTGGCCGGCTTCGAGCGGGCCGGGCACCTCGCGCCGGTGCCGCAGCCGGGGGGCGACGCCGCGACCCGCGAGCCGTGGCGGATGGCCGCGTCGTACCTTCAGGCGGTGTACGGCGCGCAGGTGCCGGACCTCGACGTCGTCCGGCGCCACGCGGGGCAGTGGGATGCGGTCCTCTCCGTCGCTCGCCATCCTGAGCACGCGCCCCCGACGTCCAGCGCGGGGCGGCTGTTCGACGCGGTCGCCGCGGTGGTGGGGGTGCGCGACCGGATCACCTACGAGGGGCAGGCGGCAGTCGAGCTCGAGCAGGCCGTCGACCTGTCCGAGGTGGGCTGTTACCCGGTCCGCGTCGAGGCCGGGATGCTGCACGGCACCGACCTGGTCCACGCGGTCGTCGACGACCTCCTGCGCGGGGTGGCCGTCGGCCCCGTGGCTGCCCGGTTCCACCGCGGGCTGGCCGCCGCGGTAGTGCGGCTCGCCGCCGAAGTGGCAGCAGTCCACGAGCTCACCGCGGTCGCGCTGTCGGGCGGTGTGTTCCAGAACGTCGTGCTCACCGACCTGGTCATCGACGGCCTCCAGGCCCGGGGTCTGCGGGTCCTGACGCACCACCAGGTGCCGCCGAACGACGGCGGCATCTGCCTGGGTCAGGTGGCCGTGGCGGTCGCCCGCGACCGTTCCCTGTGACGGGTGGGCGGGGTTGCGGGTTCGCTGGGTGCGGCGCACTGTGCCAAGGGGACCGAACCGAGGGAGGCTGTGTTGAGCGAACGCTCGATCGGACGCCGGCAGGTGCTGACCGGGGCGGGTGTCGCCGCCGGCGGCGTCGCGGTGACCGGCCTCGGGATGGCCGCGCCAGCCGCAGCGCACAGCGGCAGTCACGGACGGACCGGCAGCTGGTTGTGCACGCGCAAGGACGATCCACCGGCCGACCAGACAGAAGCGCAGTTCGTGCTGAGCCTGGCCCGCGGCGGCGTGCTGGGCGTCCTGGACATCAACCCGGCGCCCGGCACCGCCCTGGGCACCTGGGCGCCCGTGGGCGACCACCGCTTCCGGGGGACGTCCTGGGCCGGGTTCCCGGCCACCGACACCGACCCCGCCGTGACGGTCCGGGTCAGGGCGAGAGGCGAAGCCGCTCGGCACACGATCCAGGGGACGTATCGCTACGTGGTCTTCGACGCCGCGTCGGGAGCCGAGCTGTTCGCGGTCACCGGCAGCTTCACCGGTCGGCGCATCGTCCCCTGACCGGGCGAGGCCGGCGGCCCTACTGGGCCATGTACATCAGCTCCCACACGTGACCGTCGAGGTCCTGGAAGCTGCCGCCGTACATCGGGCCCTCCTCGATGGTGGGCTTCCACGGCTTGCCACCGGCGGCGATCGCCCGCGCGATCGTCTCGTCGACCTGCTCTTTGCGGTCGACCGACAGGCAGGCCAGGACCTCGGTGGTCGCCGGGTCGCTGATCTCGCCGTTGATGAAGTCGCGGAACCGCTCCTCGACCAGCAGCATGACGAAGATGTTCTGGTCGACAACCATGCACGCGGCGTGGTCGTCGGAGAACTCGGCGTTGAACTCGAACCCCAGCTCGGCGAAGAAGCCGCGGGAGGCCCTCAGGTCCTTGACGGGCAGGTTCACGAAGATCATGCGCATAGGGTCCGGCCTCCTGGCGCCTGGATGGGCGTTGATCAGTACGTGGGTGCAGACCGGATCAAGGCCCGAGACTCATCGGCCGTGGGCCGATGAGTTCTGTGGGGCCGGCCGGTCTGTACCGATGTGCAGTTCCGGGGAGAGAATCACCACCCATGGGCCACGAGGGAGCAGGAGCGGACATGGCGCAGCAGCAGCTCGACGACGACTTTCTCGCACTCACCGACACCTACCGTCGGGAGCTGTTCGCGCACTGTTACCGGATGCTCGGGTCGGTGCATGACGCCGAGGATCTGGTCCAGGAGACCTACTTGCGCGCCTGGCGCTCGTACCACGGGTTCGAGGGTCGGTCCTCGCTGCGCACCTGGCTCTACCGGATCGCCACGAACGTCTGCCTCACCGCGCTCGACAGCCGCAGCCGCCGTCCCCTCCCCACCGGCCTCGGTGCCCCGAGCTCCGACCCCGGCGACCCCCTGGTCGAGCAGTCCGAGGTGCTGTGGCTCGAGCCGGTGCCCGACGCGATGGTCGGCGCCGACGCGAGCGACCCCGCGACGATCGTCGCCGGCCGGGAGAGCGTCCGGCTGGCCCTGGTGGCCGCCCTCCAGCACCTGCCACCGCGGCAGCGCGCGGTGCTCGTCCTGCGCGACGTCCTGAAGCTGCGGGCCGCCGAGGTGGCCGACATCCTCGACACCACGACCGTGTCGGTGAACAGCGCCCTGCAGCGGGCGCGGGCCCAGCTGGAGCAGGCGGGCCTGACCGAGGAGGACGTCGTCGAGCCGACGGAGGCGGAGCAGCGCGAGCGGCTCGACCGCTACGTCCAGGCCCTGGAGCAGAAGGACGTGGCCGCGATCATCGAGCTCTTCACCGCCGACGCGGTGTGGGAGATGCCGCCGTTCGTCGGGTGGTACCAGGGCCCCAAGGACATCAGCCGGCTCATCGACGCCCACTGCCCCGCCGGGCCGGGCGAGCTGCGCCTGCTTCCGATCGAGGCGAACGGCCAGCCCGCGTTCGGGATGTACATCCGCACCAAGGACGGCGGCTGGACGGCGTTCCAGCTCAACGTGGTCACCCTCACCCCGGCCGGCATCTCTCATGTGACCGCCTTCTTCGACCTGAGCCTGTTCGCGATGTTCGGTCTCCCGATGACCCTGGACGCGGACGAGCCGTCAGCCGCGTCTCCCACTGGCACATGACACTGGCCGACGCGACCGCTTCGCTGACCGGTGGTGTCGCACTGATCGAGCGGGCGTTGGCCTACACGCTCGGTGGCCTGATGCTCGTCACGCCGGATGCGATGTCGAACCGGACGCCATGTCGTGACTGGGATCTCCGCTCGTTGCTGCTGCACATGAACGACTCGCTGCGGGCGCTGGACGAGGCTGTCACTCTGAACCGCGTCGGGCTCGATCCCGATGACCGGGACACGGCGGGCGACTACGGCGACCCGGGGATCGACCCCGTGGCCAGCCTGCGGGCGCGCGGCTGCCGGATGATCGGGACCTGGGCCAATGCCCGCGAGCCCGGCGACGTGTCGATTGCCGACCGGTCCCTCTCAGCGAGCATCGTCGCGGCCACGGGTGCCGTCGAGGTCGCGGTGCACGGGTGGGACCTCGCTCGGGCATGCGGCCAGCACCGGCCGATCCCTCCGGCGCTGGCCGAGGAGCTGCTCGACCTGGCACCGCTGCTGGTCGGGGCCGCCGACCGGGCCTCGCGGTTCGCGGACCCGGTCGACGTGTCGCTGTCAGCAGGCCCGAGCGAGCGGTTGCTCGCCTACCTCGGCCGCCGCACCTGACCAGCGAGCCGCCGCAGGCTCTCTGCCCTGTGGACAACTCGTCGCGACCGGAAACTGTTGTCCACAAACGGTTTCCGCCCGGTCGAGGGTGGGCGGGTTGTGTCCGACCCCCCGGCTAGGTTCGGGCCATGAGTCAGGCAGGGACGGTCTTCGAGCACCCGGTGATCACCGGGCTGCGGGAGGCGGCCGCCGGCCTGGACACCGCCGCATCCTCGGCGCTCTGGCAGCTGTCCGACGCCGAGGTGGAGACCGGGCTGGCCATGGTGCTGGGGCTGCAGGCCCGCGCGGCCGCCCTCGCGGGCGCGCTGCTGGGCCAGGCCGAGTCCCGTGACCTGAAGGCCCGCAGCCGCGCGTCCAGCGTGCAGCGGTGGCTGGGCGACCGGTTCCGGCTCTCCCACGCCGAGGCCGCCGCGCGGGTCCGCCAGACCGCGCTGCTCGCCCGGCACCCCCTGATCGCCGCCGCGCTCGGGCGGGGCACGGC
>JBOGDX010000306.1:0-4529 GCA_050743225.1 Actinomycetes bacterium
GATGTCGAGCACCCCGTCGCCGTGGGCGCGGTGGTGGTCCAGCAGCGGGCTTGCCGGGGCGACGCCGCCCTTGACGACGAAGCGGCACGAGCCGCTCTTGAGCACGAAGGCCTTGTGGTCGCGGTTGCCGGTCTCGGGTCCGGAGTAGCCGACGAGCTCCATGCCGAACGCCGCCTGGTAGAAGTGCGCCGCCTGCGTCGCGTTGCCGACCACCAACACCACCGCGTCCCAGCCGGTGACCGGGAACGGGTCCTGGCTCGCGTCGTACTCGACGAGGCCGACGAGCTGCTTGAGCTGCTGCAGGTCGAGGTCGGCCGCGCGCTCCTCGTCGGTGAGCGCGATCTGGGCGGGGGTCCCGGCGACGGCATCGGTGGTCATGCGGCAGACCGAACCAGGTGGCGACAGATTGCGCAACGTCTGGCATCATGATCGGGCAGATTGTCCAGTCGGATCGGCACAGGCCCGGACGAGGTGCGCAGGATGACCATCGATGGACTGGACCGGCGGATCGTCGAGGTGTTCACCGACGAGCCGCGGGTCGGCGTGCTGGAGTGCTCGCGCCGGCTGGGCGTGGCCCGGGGCACCGTCCAGGCCCGGCTGGACCGCCTCGTGCGCAACGGCGTCATCGAGGGCTGGGCGCCGCGGCTGGACCCGGAGGCGCTGGGCTACCCGGTCACCGCCTTCGTGACGCTGGAGATCCGCCAGCACCACCCCAGCCGGGCCGCCCACGACGCGGTCGCCGAGCACCTCATGGCCATCCCGGAGGTGCTGGAGGCGCATACGACCACCGGCGCGGGGGACGTTCTCGCCCGCATCGTGGCCCGCTCCAACGCCGACCTGCAACGCGTCATCGACCGGGTGCTCAGCTCCGAGGGAGTGGTGCGGGCGTCCACCGTGATCGCGCTCGACACCCAGATCAGGCATCGGGTGCTGCCGCTGCTGCGCGAGGCCGCGAAGACGGTCACCGGGGCACGAAATCCCCGGCGCACCTCCCCTGCTGGGGCAAAATCACCGTAAACGCGGCAGCCCCCGGGCGGCCCGCCCGGGAGGATCGACCAGTGCCGCACCGCCGTACCCCCGCTCGACCCGCCACCCGCCGGCTGACCACCGCCGCCGCAGCCGTCGTCGCGGTCGCGGGCGCCCTGGTGCCGGCGGCGTCCGCCGCCGCCGACGAGGCGCCGCTCTCCGCCACCGACCAGGCGGCGCACGAGCTGCTCACCAGCCGGTCGACCGCGAAGAACCTCGGCGACGACCTCGCCGGGATGGTCGCGGACGCCGAGACCGGCCAGGAGGTCTGGTCGCACCACCCGGTGGAACGGCAGATCCCCGCCTCGACCGTCAAGATCGTCACCGCTGTCAACGCGTTGACGACGTTCGGCCCCGCCCACCGCTTCCGGACCCGCGCGATGACCGGAGCGACCTCGAGGCGCGTCGTGCTGGTCGGGGGTGGCGACCCGTCGCTCTCCCGGTCCGACCTCCGGCGGCTGGCCGGGCGCACGGCTGCCGCGCTCGCACCCGACGGCCGGCGCCGGGTGCGCGTCGACGTCGACGACACCCTCTTTCCCGCGCCGACGCACGCCCAGGGGTGGCGGGCGGGCTACACGATCGCCGACGTCTCGCCCGTTCGCGCGCTGGTGGTCGACCAGCACCGGACCTGGGACACCTCGATGGACGCGGGCCGCCTCTTCGCCCGGATGCTCGAGCGAGAGGGGCTGCGCGTGCGGGCCGTCGCCCGGCGCGCGCGGCCCGCCGGGTCCGCTGTCATCGCCCGGGTCCGCGGTGACGACGTCGCGATTCAGGTCGGCTACATGCTGCGCACCAGCGACAACGACGTCGCCGAGAGCCTGCACCGGCTGGTCGCCGTGCACACCGGCTTCGCCGCGAGCTGGGCGGGGGCCGCGGAGGCACAGGTGGCCGCCTTGGCCCGGCTGGGCGTGACCGTCGCCCCCGGCAGCCTCCACGACGGCAGCGGGCTGTCCCGGCGCGACCGGCTGCGCCCGAGCGAGGTGGTCGCCGTCCTGCGCACCGCCTTCGACCCCGCCCACCCCGAGCTGGCCGGGCTGCAGCGCGGCTCGCTCGCGATCGCCGGGGTGAGCGGCACCCTGGCGCCCAGCTTCCGGCGCTACGTCACCAACCCCACCCGCTGCGCGGCCGGGCTGATCGAGGCCAAGACCGGGTCCCTGTCCGGTGTGATCGCGCTGTCAGGGCTGGCCCGCGGGGCCGACGGCCGGGTCAAGGTGTTCTCGTTCCTGCTCAACCGGGTGCCCTCCACCCTGACGACGCGGCGGGCGGTCGACCGGCTCGCGGCGACCGTGACCGGCTGCTGGTAGCCGCCGCCCAGTAGGATCGGCCCTCCGACGTAGGCGGTCCAAGAGGCAGGCCGCCGCGTCATCGTCCGTCGTTGAAGGACTCCCCTGCATGGATCTGGACCTCTCCACGCGCCGGCTCGGCGAATGGGCCGTGGTCTCCGTGGCGGGTGAGGTGGACCTCGGCACCGCCTCGCAGCTCGCGGACCACGCGTCGGAGGCACTGCGCGACGTGTCCAGCCACGTCGTTCTGGACCTGGCCGGCGTCTCGTTCATGGACTCGACCGGCCTCAAGGTGCTGGTCAGCCTGCACCGACAGGCCGAGGAGGCGGGCGGGTCGTTCGCGGTGGCCGGGACCACCAGGCCGGTGCGCCGCGTCCTGTCGGTCACCGGTCTGGACCAGGTCATTACGCAGCACGAGTCGGTCGACGAGGTCGCCGGGGACCCCGCCTAGTCAGGCATGGCGGTCCAGCCGCCGACTTCCTAGTGCTGCCTTCGGACGGCCCACTCCCGGAGCAGGTCGACCCGCGCCTGCAGCTGCGCGGCGCTCGCCTGCGCCGCGAGCGGTCCCCCGCAGGCCCGCCGCAGCTCCGCGTGCACGGCGCCGTGCGGCAGTCCGGTCCGGTGGTGCCACGCGCCGACCAGTGAGTTGAGCTCCCGGCGCAGCGCGGGCATCGCTCGGTGCACCGCCTCCTCCCGCGCCGCTTCAGCCCCCTGAGCGGCCCGGGCACCCTCACCCGCGCGCGCCCGGCCGGCCTGGGCGCTCTGCCGGGCCCGGAGGAGGGTCGCCACCTGGTCGGGCTCCAGCAGGCCGGGCAGCCCGAGGTAGTCGGCTTCCTCCGCCGACCCGACCGCGGCCTGGGTGCCGAACTCGCCGCCGTCGAACAACACCCGGTCGAAGCGCGCCTCTGCCACCAGCGCCTCGAACCCGAGCTCGTCCGAACCCTCGGCCTGGGCCCGGTTCGCCGCCGCCAGCAGCGCGTCCTCGGGCGCGAACGGGTCGTCGCCGGCGATGTCGGCCGGACGCCCGTCCAGGACGTGGTCGCGCTCGTGCTCCATCTCGGCCGCGTGCGCGAGCAGCAGCGGCACCGACGGCAGGAACACCGACGCCGTCTCGCCCCGCCGCCGAGCGCGCACGAACCGACCGACCGCCTGGGCGAAGAACAGCGGCGTCGACGTGGACGTGGCGTAGACGCCGACGGCCAGCCGCGGGACGTCGACGCCCTCGGACACCATGCGCACGGCGACCATCCAGCGCGCGGTGCCGGCCGAGAACTCCTCGATCCGCGCTCTGGCTCCGGCCTCGTCGGACAGCACGAGGGTCGGGGCCTCACCGGTGATGCGGCGCAGCTGCGCGGCGTACGCCCGGGCCGTCAGTTGGTCGGTCGCGATGACCAGGCCGCCCGCGTCGGGGACACCGCGGCGCACCTCGGTGAGCCGCCGGTCGGCAGCCGCCAGCACCTGCGGCACCCAGTTGCCCTGCGGGTCCAGCGCGGTCCGCCAGGCCTGGGCGGTGACGTCCTTGGTGAGGGGCTCCCCCAAGGTGGCGCTGCGCACGTCACCGGCGCGGGTGCGCCAGCTCATCTCGCCGGAGTACGACAGGAAGATGACGGGACGCACGACGCCGTCGGCGAGGGCGCGCCCGTACCCGTAGGAGTAGTCGGCGACCGAGCGGCGCACGCCGTCGGCTCCGGGGGCGTACGTCACGAACGGGATCGGCGTGACGTCGGACCGGAACGGGGTCCCGGTCAACGCCACCCGCCGGGTCGCCGGCTCGAAGGCCTCGCGCACGGCGTCACCCCACGACAGGGCATCCCCGCCGTGGTGGATCTCGTCGAGCACGACCAGCGTGCGTCGGGCCTCGGTGCGCCTGCGGTGCAGGAGGGGGTGCGCCGCCACCTGCGCGTAGGTCACCGCGACGCCCGTGAAGTCGCGCGACGACGCTCCCTGGCCGTTCCGGAACGACGGGTCGAGCGCGATGCCGACCCGGCTCCCGGCGTCCGCCCACTGATGCTTGAGGTGCTCGGTGGGCGTGACGACCGTGACGGCGTCGACGATCCGGCCTTCCAGCAGCTCGCTCGCCACGCGGAGGGCGAGGGCCGTCTTCCCCGCGCCGGGTGTGGCGACCGCGAGGAAGTCGCGGTCGCCGGCCTCAGCGCGGGCAAGGTAGGCGTCGAGGGCCTCCTGCTGCCAGGCGCGCAGGGCGTCGGCGGTGCCCCGAGT
>JBOGDX010000307.1:0-4524 GCA_050743225.1 Actinomycetes bacterium
GAACACGAGGTAGCGGTCGTACCCCCTCGCGAACCACCGGTCGTGGGTCACCGCGAGAACCGTGCCGTCAAAGGCGGCGAGCCCCTCCTCCAGCGCCTCGGCCGAGACCAGGTCGAGGTTGTCCGTCGGCTCGTCGAGGAGGAGCAGGGTCGCGCCCGACAGCTCGAGGAGCAGGATCTGCAGGCGCGCCTGCTGACCGCCGGAGAGCGAGTCGAAGGTCTGCTCCGCGGCGTGCGCGAGCTCGTAGCGGTCGAGCGCCCGCGACGCCTCCTCCCGGCCCATGCCGGCGCGGTGCGCGTCGCCCCGCCACAGGATCTCCAGCAGCGTCCGGCCGAGCAGCTCGGGATGCTCGTGCGTCTGGGCGAACCACCCCGGCCGCACCCGCGCACCAAGCCGTGCCCGGCCCGTGTGCACGACCGGGAGGATGCGCACGTCGTCGACCGGCCGGTGCTCGACGTCCGGGTCACTCCCCCCGGCGGCCAGCAGTCGCAAGAAGTGGGACTTCCCGGACCCGTTGGAGCCGAGGACGGCAACCCGGTCGCCGTACCAGACCTCGAGGTCGAACGGCTTCATCAGCCCGGTGAGCTCCAGGCCCTCGCACACGACCGCCCGCTTTCCGGTCCGCGCACCGCGCAGGCGCATGCTGACCTCCTGCTCGCGAGGGATGGCCTGCGGAGGCCCCGCTTCCTCAAACATCCGCAGCCGGGTCAGTGCCGCCTGGTAGCGCGAGGCCATGCCGTCGTTGTAGGCGGCCTTCTGCTTGTACATCTGCACGAGCGCCTTGATCTTGGCGTGCTCCTCGTCCCAGCGGCGGCGCAGCTCCTCGAGCCGTGCGAAGCGCTCCCGACGTGCCTCGTGGTACGTCGCGAAGCCGCCGCCGTGCGTCCATGCCGTGTTGCCGCCCGCGCCCAGCTCGACGGTCGCCACCCTCGTGGCGGTACGGGCGAGCAGCTCCCGGTCGTGCGACACGAACAGCACCGTCTTCGGAGACTCGCGCAGGCTTTGCTCGAGCCACAGCTTGCCGGGCACGTCCAGGTAGTTGTCGGGCTCGTCGAGCATGAGCACCTCGTCGGGTCCGCGGAGCAGGGCCTCGAGGACCACCCGCTTCTGCTCGCCGCCCGAGAGGGTGCGGACCTCGCGCCACTGCGCCCGCTCGAACGGCACGCCGAGCGCGGCGACCGTGCAGGTGTCCCAGAGCACCTCGGCGTCGTAGCCTCCGGCGTCGGCCCAGTCGGCGAGCGCCTGGGCGTACCGCATCTGGGACTTCTCGTCGTCGTGCTCCATCATCGCCAGCTCGGACGTGTCGAGCGCCGCGGCGGCAGCGCGCACAGCGGGCGGCGCAACCGAGACCAGCAGGTCCCGCACCGTCGACGTGTCACGAACCGAGCCGAACGCCCGGTCGCGCTCCGCCTCCGCGCGCAAGCGCGCTCCGGACGTCGCCGCTCCGGACTCATGGTCGCGCTCCGCCTCCGCGCGCAAGCGCGCTCCGGACGTCGCCGCTCCGATGAACTGGCGCATGACCCCCAGCCCCCCGGACCTGCCGATCGACCCCTCGTGCGGGTAGACGTCCCCGGCGACCAGGCGCAGCAGCGTCGTCTTGCCGGCGCCGTTCGCGCCGACCAGCGCGACCTTCGCACCGTCACCCACACGGAACGACACGTCGGAGAGCAGGCACCGCCCGTCCGGGAGGTAGTAGCTGATGCCGTTGACGTCGACGTGCCCCACGAGGTTCGAGTCTGACCGCTCGTCCGGTGCGACGCGACCCCATTCCGGCTACGGACGCGACCGGACCAGCACGCCGGGAAGGTCGGCGAAACCGCGCGCGTCCGCCGTCACCACGACCCGGTCGCGGGCGCGGGCGGTCGCGGCAATGACGAGGTCGTGCGCGCCCCGGTGCCGCCCGGTCCGCCGTGTGTGGGCCAGCAGCTGGGCGTGCGACCTCGCGACGACCAGGTCGTAGTCCTCGACCGGGACCGTGTCGAGCACGCTCTGCACGTACGCCCCGCGGGCTCGCCGGCGGCTCTCATCTGCGAGCTCCACCCCGACGAGAAGCTCGGCGACCGTGATGGCGGCGATGGCGACGTCGTCGTCGTCCTCGATGAGGTGGTCGAGGGCACGCGGGCCGCGCTCGGCCCGGATGAGCATCGTCGTGTCGAGGATCACCCTCGCCATGAGCGTTCCTGGTCGGTGAGCGGGTCGCGCAGCGCTGCAAGCTCATCCGCCCAGTCGGCATCGGCGCCGTAGTGGTCGAGCAGCGCCTTCACGGCCTTGCCGGTGGTCCCTCCCGCCGCCTCGATCCGCGCCACCGGCCGGCCGCCGCGGGTTACGACGAAGGTCTCGCCGTCTCGCTCCACCGCGTCGAGCAGCGCTGAGAAGCCGCGCGCGGCCTCGGTGGCGGTGATCTCACGCACCAGATCAGATTATCAGATCCGCGTCCCGGGCGGCGCCCGGTGCGTTCATGACGGCGCAATACCCTTATCGCGCGTCCCTGGACGCCCTCACAGGCCATTGCGCCGTCATGAACGCACCGACCGTCAACCCTCGGCGCTGACGAGTCGACCCAGGCTTCCAGTACGGTCGTGGGAGTGCGGCAGGGTGGTGCCGTGCAAGCGGCACCTCGACCCGGGCCATCGGACCTGGCTCGGCAGGGGTCGCCCCCTAGCCACGGGCAACTCAGATCGCTCCCGCGGTGTGGCCGGTGAGGGCTAGCCGAGGACCTTCGGCGTGGTCGGGTCGGTGAGGTCGACGACGACATCGGCGCGCGACCACGGGTCGTTGCGTTCCTCGTAGAGGGACCAGGCGCCGAAGTACCGACGCACGTAGAGCTCGCGGACCTGCTCCGGAGGGCCGAGGTCCGCGTCGCGGACCAGCACCCGGTCGAGCACGACCTTCGGGTCGGCGACGACCAGCACGGCCAGATCCCAGGGGTCGCCCAGCTCGCGCGCGAGCAGGAAGCAGCCCTCGACGATCACCACCGTCCCAGGGCCCACCGGGACCGTCTGCCCGTCGGCCGGCTCGTCGGCCGCCAGGTCATAGGCGGCCTGGCGTACCTGACCCGATTCCGCGGCCACCGGCTCGAGGACGAGGGCCCGCAGCGACTCAGGGTCGAAGGCGTCCTCGAGATAGCCCTCGGCGGAGAGCCGCCCACGCCGGTACCGGCGCTCGCGCGGGTGGTGAAAGTCGTCGTAGGCCACCGGGACAACCGGGCGACCGGCGCCGCCGACCACGACGGCGAGCTCGGCAGCCAGGGTCGTCTTGCCGGCGCCCCCCATGCCGTCGATCGCGACAACCCGCACCGCGTCGTCGGGCAGGGCGAGAATGCGCGCAGAGAGGGTGACGAGGAGCTCCTCGTGCGTCATGGACGGTGAGCTCACGACGCCACCCCCCGGTGCCGTCTCGTCCGCTCCGACTGTGCGCCCAGCTCCTCATCGGCGGGGTAGCGGACCTCCTCGAGCGTCAGCCCGTGCGGGCCGGCCACCTGCACGTCGGGGACGCGCTCCCGACCGGCCAGCACCTCGGCCGGCCAGCGCACCGCCCGCCGCCCGTCGCCGACCGCGACCAGCGCTCCGACCAGGGCCCGGACCATGTTGTGGCAGAACGCGTCGGCGACGAGCGTCCCGACCGCCGGCCCGTCGGCCGACCGCTCCCAGGACAGCTGGAGCAGCGTCCGTACGGTGGTGGCCCCCTCTCGGCGCCGGCAGAACGCCGCGAAGTCGTGCTCGCCGACCAGCGACTCGGCGGCCGCGTTCATCAGCGCCACGTCGAGCGGACGGTGGTGGTGCAGCACCTCGTTCCGGCGCAGCGGGTCCGGCCCGTACCGCGCGTCGCTCACCCGGTAGGCATAGCGGCGCCACAGCGCCGAGAACCTGGCGTCGAACCCGGCCGGTGCCAAGCCGATGTCACGCAGCCCGACGTCCCGCGGCAGCAGCCCGGCCAGACGCCGACCCAGGACAGCGGCCTGCCCCTCGTACGCGCCGACGGGCACGTCGACGTGCGCGACCTGGCCACGCGCGTGCACTCCGGCGTCGGTTCGCCCGGCGCAGGTCGTCGACACCGCTTCGAGGCGCAGGGCAGTTCGGAGGGCCTGCTCCAGCACACCCTGCACGGTTCGCCCCCCCGGCTGGCGGGCCCAGCCCGCGAAGTCGGTGCCGTCGTACCCAAGGTCCACCCGCAGACGGACGAGCCCGCCGCCTCCGTTGTCGAGGTCGGCGGGCTCGTGGCGGAGCAACGGTGATCCCGTCAGGACTCCTTCTTCGCCTCGTCGGCGGCGTCCTCGGCCAGGTCGGCGAAAGCCTCCGCCTCGCCCGCGGCGGCCTCGGCCTGCGCGTCGTCCGAGCCCTCGGCGGCCTCGGCAGCCTTGTCGGCGGCGACGCGGGCCTCGGCCGCTGCCTCCTCGGCTCCCTCGACGTCACCCTCGGCCGCGTCGTCGGCTGCCTCCTCGGCCGCGGCCTCCGCCGCCTCGGCGGACGCAACGGCCTTATCCGTGCCCGCGGCCGCCGCCTTCTTGGCCGGGGCCTTCTTCGC
>JBOGDX010000308.1:0-4503 GCA_050743225.1 Actinomycetes bacterium
CCGCGTGGGCTCGCCCGTAACGGCTGACAATGGTGCGCTGGTCATCGCGAGATCCTGTCGAGAGCGGGCCGGCTGGGCGGCCGGGCGGGTTGGGTCTGCCGCCGTGGCGGCTGGGTGTGGCCGTGCAGGGCCAGGAAGCGCTCGGGGTGGGGGCGGTTCACTGCCCCGGAATCGAGCCACTCCCCCGCGGTCCTGTGGGCCCGGTCGATGAGCTCTCGGGCACGGCTGAAGTCGGTTCCCGGCACTGCCAGTGGGCACAGTGGCGGGATGACGCGTAGCTCCGCGGTGCCGGCGTACGCGGCCGTCTCGAGGATCAGTCTCTGCTCGAGCAGCAGGGTCAGTGCGTGCAGCGCGACCCCTAGTGCGGTCGCCGGTGGCCGGTCCAGGTCACAGGTCGTGCCACTGGGCAGGACGTAGACGCGGTCGGCGCCTAGTGCCACCGCCTGGGAGATGGCTGCGTTGTCGGCCAGTGCCCCGTCGCAGAGGATCCGGTCCTCCCGTTCGACCGGCGGGAACACGCCCGGGATGGCACAGCTCGCCAGCAGCGCGCTGAGGGCCGGACCCTCCGAGAGCAGGAGCTCTTGGCCGGTGAGCACGTCGGTGGCCACCAGGTGCACCGGGATCCGAGCGTCTTCAAGACGGCTGAACGGCAGGTGGGCCCGGAGCAGGACGGCCAGGCGGTCCGGGGAGCACAAGGAAGGCCGAACACCGAGCCCGGCCAGGACCCCGCGGGCCGGCCCGACGGGGAACACGTCCCGTCGACGCAGCCCGGACCAGATCCGGGCCAGCCCGTCCAGGGCGGCGGGTCCGTCGCCGTGCCCCGCGACATAGGCCGCATTGATCGCTCCCGCCGACGTACCGACCAACAGGTCGGGACGGACGCCGCGCTCGTGCAACGCGGTCATCATGCCGACCTGCACCGCGGCGATGCTCGCGCCGCCGGAGAGCACGAAGGCAGTGGGCATGGCGGGACGTCCTCAGCGCTTGGTCGGGGTCGCGAGGCGGGCGAGAGCGAGGGCTCCCACCAACAGGCCGAAGTCGCGCAGGGCCACGTCGTAGTAGTCGCCGATCAGCAGCAGGTTGACGATGATCCCCGCGAGCCAGGCGGCAACGACATACCCGCCAAGGCGCGGCAGAACGGCGACCAGGACCCCCGCGGCGATCTCGACGACGCCGACGGCGAGCATGGCCTGGTGCGCCGAGCCCGGGATGAGGTCGTTGAACTCGGGGGCGAGGTAGCGCTCCCAGTTGGTGAGGACCTCGGCGAACTTGTCGAGCCCGAACAGGACCGGGGCCACCGTGAACACCGTGTGCAGGAGCCGGTAAGCCTGCCTCGCGCCGGCAGGCGGTCGAACGGTTGGGGCGGCCTCGACCGCCTGAGTGCGAAGGTTCATGACGCTCTCCTCTCTAACAGACAATAAATTCTATTTTAGAGACGACCGCACTGTTACGTCAAGACCTACTGGCCATAGAGATGTGGGCTTCCCACCCACGCAGAGGGACCGCTCAGGTCAGCTCGGTGAGCGGCACCCCTGGATCGGCCAGCCGCGCTGGGTCGACAACCACCCCGGACCGGATGAGCGACTTGACGGCGTCCGCGACGTCCCACACGTTGACGTTCATGCCGGCGACGACCCGCCCCGTCTTCACCCAGAAGGCGACGAACTCCCGGCTGCCCAGGTCGCCGCGAACCACCACCGAGCTGCCGTCGTCGGGGTCGGCGTGTCCGACGTACTCCATGCCGAGGTCGTACTGGTCGCTGAAGAAGTACGGCAGGGCGTCGTAGGCGGCGCCCTGTCCGAGCATCACCCGGGCGGCCACCGCGGGCTGGTTCAAGGCGGTCGCCCAGTGCTCCACCCGCATGTGCCGCTGCAGCAGAGGGTGGTAGGCGTTGGCGACATCACCGACCGCGTAGACGTCGGGGTTCGATGTGCGCAGCTGTTCGTCGACGACGATGCCGTTGTCGACCTTCAGTCCCGCTGTCCGCGCGAGATGGTCGTTGGGAGCCACCCCGACGCCGACGATCACGACGTCTGCCGTGACCTCGTTGCCATCACTCAGAAGCACCGCGCCGACGCGGTCGTGGTTGTCCTCGCGCGCCCGCATCCCGGTCACGGTCACGCCGCAGCGCAGGTCGACACCGTGGGCACGATGCAGATCGGCGAACACCGTCCCGAGCCTGGCTCCGAGCACCCGCAGCAGTGGCACGTCAGCGTGCTCGAGAACGGTGACGTCGGCCCCGGCGGCACGCGCCGCGGCGGCGGTCTCCAGCCCGATCCAGCCGGCCCCGATCACCGTGACCCGGGTCCCGGCGCTCAGGACCTGCTTGAGGGCCTCGCTGTCGTCGACGGTCCGGAGGTAGTGGACACCGGCAAGGTCCGCGCCCTGCACGGTAAGGCGGCGCGGTGCGCTGCCGGTGGCCAGCACGAGCTTCTCGTACGGGAGCCGGTCGCCGTTGCTCACGGCCACGTGGTGGGCCTGCGAGTTCACGGCCGTGACGCGTGAACTCAGGCGCAGGTCGACGCGGTGGTCGGCGTACCAGTCCGGCGGATGCACGAGCAGCTTCTGACGATCCTCATGGCCCTGCAGGAACCCCTTCGACAGCGGCGGCCGCTCGTAGGGCAGGTGGGCCTCGGCGCCGACGAGGGTGATGGCACCGTCGTGGCCCGCGTCGCGGAGCCCTTCAGCCGTCTTGGCGCCAGCGAGCGATGCGCCGACGATGACGAACGGCGAGCGTGCGGTCCTGTCCATTCCGATCCCTCAAATCTTCTACCAGACGGTAGAATGGACTCTAGAGACCGATCCTTTGTTTCGTCAACCGGCGTTTCTCATAGAGAGTCACCGACATGACCGACGACTTCGCCTCGCAGGTCGAGGGTGTCGGCGCGCTGGCCGAGCCGGCCCGCCGAACGCTCTATCTCTACGTCGTGGCCCAGCCGGGGCCGGTGAGCCGCGACCAGGCCGCGGCCGGGGCAGGGCTGGCGCGCCACACCGCCAAGTTCCATCTGGACAAGCTGGTCGACGAGGGCCTGCTGACGACCGAGTTCCGTCGACTGACCGGGCGGCAGGGGCCGGGTGCCGGCCGGCCGGCCAAGCTGTACCGGCGGTCGGAGCGGCAGGTATCGGTCACTCTCCCGGAACGGCAGTACGACGTCGCCGGGAGGATCCTGGCCAACGCGTTGGAAGAGGTCGCGGACGAGGCGGCCCCGGTCCGGGGTGCGCTGGAACGGGCCGCGACCGACGCGGGGCGTGCCATGGCCGAGGCAGCCCCGCCGCGCCGGAAGCGGTCCGGCGACGCCCTCGATCACGTCGCCCAGCTGCTGGCGTCGAGGGGTTACGAGCCGCACCGACAGGGCGACACCGTCGTACTGGCCAACTGCCCGTTCCATGCCCTGGCCCGCGAGCACACCCAGCTGGTCTGCGGGATGAACCTGGACGTCATCTCCGCAGCCCTGGACTCCCTGGGGCACGACGACGTGGAGGCGCGGCTCGATCCCGACCCTGACCGGTGCTGCGTCACGTTGTCCAAGACCAGCGGCGCACGGCGCCGACGGTAGCCCCGACGGGATCCGAACCCGCGCAACTGCGGCACCTATGTCACTGCTTCGGGTCGGCCGTGGCCGTTGCGTACTGCGGGCGCCCGGTGGGCCGGTAGACCTGGATCGTTACTCCCTTCGGGGTGGACTGCGATTCCACCAGGTCGAGCGCAGTGTCCGGGCCGGTGTCGGGGAACAGCCTCGTGCCCTGGCCTACGACCACGGGATAGGTGAGCAGGATGATCTCGTCGACAACCTGGTGGTCGAACAGCCAGCGGACCAGGTTGCCGCTGCCGTGCACCTGCAGCTGACCTCCCGGCTTGGCCTTCAGCTCGCCGACGGCGGCCGCGACGTCTCCGGAGAGGACGGTGGTGTCTGCCCACTTCGGGTCGGTGAGCGTGTTCGATGCCACGTACTTGGGCTGCGTGTTCAACGCCGCTGCGATGGGGTTGCTGCCCGGATCCATCACGCCCCAGTAGCCGGCGAAGATCTCGTAGGTCCGCCGGCCAAACAGGAACGCGTCGGCGCGCTGGTACACCTCGGTGAGAAAGGTCTCGGCCTCGTTGTCGAACAGCGGCAGAGCCCATCCGCCGCGCTCGAATCCGCCCCTGCGGTCCTCGTCCGGCCCGCCGAGTCCCTGCATCACTCCGTCGACGGAGACGTTCGTGATGGTCGTCACTTTCATGGTCGCAGGTCCCTTCTGGCTGGGTTGGTCGTCGTTCGGTACGACCGGACCGCGCCGCCGATCTCATCGTTCGCAGCAGGGTCCGGCCGCGCTGGTGGTGGCGCTGTTGCCGGTCGCCGTCGTCATGGTGAAGGCATCCGACCCTGGAGCCCGCAGGCTCACGCCGGACCGTATCGGTAGCCATCGAATACGAGGCGGTTCATGCCCGCGCGCGCGGACCGCCGGGGCGGTCCTTCATCCGCCCGCGGCCTGGGCGCGGACAATCGTTAGGCTGCGCACTGT
>JBOGDX010000309.1:0-4497 GCA_050743225.1 Actinomycetes bacterium
CACCGGCGCGGCGGCCTGCAGGGCGGAGATCCGTCCCTCGGGAGTGTCGAGGTCGAAGCGGGCGATCGTCGAGCGCAGCGCGAACTCGAACAGCGGCACCCTGCGGGCGATGAGGTCGCGCACCGCGGTGTCGCCCTTGTGCTGGCGAAGCTCGCAGGGGTCCATGCCGCTCGGCTCGACCGCGACGAAGGTCTGGGTCACGAACTTCTGGTCGTCCTGGAAAGCCTTGAGCGCGGCGTTCTGCCCCGCGGAGTCGCCGTCGAAGGTGAACACGACCTCGCCGCGGAACTCGCTTTGGTCCATGAGCAGCCTGCGCAGCACCTTGATGTGCTCGTCGCCGAACGCCGTGCCGCAGGTAGCGATGGCGGTCTCGACGCCGGCGAGGTGGCAGGCCATCACGTCGGTGTAGCCCTCGACGACCACGGCCTGCATCCGCCGGGCTATCTCTCGCTTGGCGAGGTCGACGCCGTAGAGAACCGTCGACTTCTTGTAGATCGGCGTCTCGGGAGTGTTGAGGTACTTGGGGCCCTGGTCGTCGTCGAAGAGCTTTCGGGCGCCGAAGCCGACGACTTCGTCCGACATGTTGCGGATCGGCCACACGAGCCGGCCCCGGAACCGGTCGTACACCCCGCCGCCCTGCCGCTGGCTCACCAGCCCGCCGGCGAGCAACTCCTGGTCGGTGAACCGGCGGCCGCGAAGGTGAGCGACCAACGAGTCCCAGCCCTGTGGGGCGTAGCCGACTCCGAACTTCTCGGCGGCGGTCTGGTCGAACCCCCGCTCGGCGAGGAACTGCCTACCGGTCTGCGCGCCCGGCGTCGCGAGCTGCTCGACGTAGAACTCCGCAGCCGCCCGGTGCGCCTCGACCAGCCGGACCCGGTGACCCTGCTGCCGACCGGGGGTGACGCCACCCTCCTCGTAGCGCAGGGTGACGCCGGCCCGCCCGGCCAGACGCTCGATCGTCTCCGCGAACGACAGGTGGTCGATCTTCATCACGAACGAGATGACGTCGCCGCCCTCCTGGCAGCCGAAGCAGTGCCAGCTGCCGACGGACGGCCGCACCGAGAACGACGGGGTCTTCTCGTCGTGGAAGGGGCACAGGCCCTTCAGGTTGCCGCCGCCCGCGGGGCGCAGGGTGACCACGTCGCCGATCACGTCGGCGATGTCGGCTCGCTCCTTGACGAGCACGACGTCCTCGTCCCGGATCCGGCCCGCCACGGTGGGTGAGTCTACGTGCGCCTCTCCCGCCGTACGCCGCGCTCCTGCACACCCTCCCCCACGACGCCCACCTCACCCCCCAGTGATCATGCAACCTCCCGGTCAGAGGTCTGATAGCGGGACGTCCGGGTCAGCCAGACGCGCGGGGTCCACCTCGGCGCGGCCGCGGGCCAGCCGCTTGATGTCGTCGGCCGCGTCGTAGTCGCCGACGTTCATGCCCGCCAGCACCCGGCCGCCCCGCAGCCAGAACGCGTACCACTTCTCCCCCGACGGGTCGCCGCGCAGTACGACGTCGTCGGCGCCGTCCCGGTCGACGTAGCCGTGGTACTCCATGGACAGGTCGTACTGGTCGGTGAAGAAGTAGGGGATCTTGGCGTACGGCTCGCCCTTGCCGGCCATCGACAGGCCCGCCGCCTTGCCCTGGTTGGACGCGTTGGCCCAGTGCTCGACGCGCAGCCGGGTGCCGAGGAGCGGGTTGTAGGCGTTCGCCACGTCCCCCGCGGCGAACACGTCCGGGTCGGATGTGCGCAGCATCTCGTCGACGACAACGCCGTTGTCGACCTCCAGGCCGGACATGTCGGCCAGCCGGGTGTTCGGCACGATCCCGACCCCGACGAGCACCAGCCCGGCTTCGTGCACGGTCCCGTCGGGCGTGCGGACGCCGGTGACGCGTCCGCCGTCCCCCTCGAAGGCGTCGACGCCCAGGCCGGTCCGCAGGTCCACCCCGTGGTCGCGGTGCAGCGTCGCGAAGATCTCGCCAACCTCTCGGCCGAGGACGCCGTAGAGAGGTGTCGGTTGCGGCTCGACGAGCACCACCTCGACGCCGTGGTGCCGCGCCGCGGCCGCCACCTCCAGCCCGATCCACCCGCCCCCGACGACGACGATCGATCCGCCGGCCGCGAACGTGTCGCGCAGGGACTCGGCCTGGCCGAGCCGTCGCAGGTAGTGGATGCCCTCGAGGTCTCCACCGGGCACGTCGAGGCGCCGCGGCGAGGACCCGGTGGTCAGCAGCAGCCGGTCGTAGGGGAGTCGCTCTCCCCCGGCCAGCTCGACCATCGACTCCTTGCGGTGCAGCGCCGTCGCGGCGATGCCGAGCCGGAGGTCGACGTCGTGCTCGGCGTACCAGTCCTGCGCATGGACGAAGACCTTCTCGCGCGCCTTCTCGCCCTTGAGCAGCTCCTTGGACAGCGGCGGGCGCTCGTACGGCCGGTCCCGCTCGTCACCGATCAGCACCAGCCGGCCGTCGTACCCCGCGTCGCGCAGCGCCTCCGCGGCCTTCGCCCCGGCGAGGCTGGCGCCGACGATGACGTAGGTCGTGTCAGTAGCCATCTCGATCACCCTGTCCCGTGGTTGGTGTTGCCGCTCGTCATCCTGACCCCAACCGGGTGTGCAGGGCGAGAGCGGACGTGTCGGTCAGCGAGGCCACCTGGTCGAGGACGACCCTCATGCGCGCCGCGTCGTCCGCGGCAGCCCCGAACTCGTCCCGCCACAACGGGTCCAGCGCGGCCGGTGCACGGCGCTCGACAAGGTCGACCAGCTCGAGCACGAGCTCGGTCTGGAGGGCGTAGCGACGGGTGGCGTCGGCGCTGGACATCACATAGCGGTCGGCGACCGCCTTGAGGATCTCGCACTCCAGCCGGACACCGGGCGGGACCACCAGGTCGGCGCCGTACCGCGCCAGCCGGCCGTCCCCGAACGACTCACGGGTGGCAGCCTCGGCTGCCCTCGCGAAGCGGCCGATCAGCTGGCTGGTCAGGTTCTTCAGGGTCGCGAGGCCACGGTGCGAGCCGTCGTAGGAGGCCGGCCACCACGGCAGGCCCACCAGCCGGTCGAGTGTGGTGTCAACGTCGTCCGTCGAGGTCCCCGGACAGCGCGCCGTCACGAGTGCGGCGAGCTCGGACGCTTCGGCCGGATCGGCCAGCTGCGCGAACGTCAGGTGGCCGGCGAACAGCGCGTCCTCGAGGTCGTGAACGGAGTAGGCGACGTCATCGGACCAGTCCATGACCTGTGCCTCGAGGCAGCGCACACCATCGGGTGCACCGGCACGAAGCCAGTCGAACACCTCACGGTCGTCGTCGTAGACACCGAACTTGCGCACGTCCCGGTCCCTGCCCCATGGGTATTTGCACGAAGCGTCCAGCGACGCGCGGGTGAGGTTCAGCCCGACGCTGCGACCGTCCGGCGAGAAGGCCTTGGCCTCCAGGCGTGTCAGGATGCGCAGGCTCTGCGCGTTGCCCTCGAAGCCGCCGCACTCCTCCGCGACCGAGGCAAGAGCTGCCTCTCCGGTGTGGCCGAACGGTGGGTGCCCGAGGTCGTGCGCCAGGCACGCGGTCTCCACGAGATCCGGGTCGGCGCCGAGGACCTGCCCGATGCCACGGCCGATCTGCGCGCACTCGAGCGAGTGGGTGAGCCGGGTCCGCGGGAAGTCGCTCTCTCCTGGCACGACCACCTGGGTCTTCGCCGCCAGCCGGCGCAGGGCGGAGGAGTGCAGGACGCGGGCGCGGTCACGCTCGTACTCGGTCCGGCCGGACCGCTTCTCAGGCTCCTCCACCCACCTCTCGTCCGGCGGGCCCGCGTCGGTCATACCGCGTTGGGACCGGAGTCGGCGCTGCGGTGGAACGCCTTCCAGTAGAGGTAGGCAAGTGTCTCGCGGGCGATGTAGCGGATCTCGGTCTCGCGGGTCCGCACCGCGGGGCCGCGCCGCGTCGGCGAGAGCACGGCGTCGATGCCGCGGTCTCCGGCCATGGAGCCGGTACGCAAGGCATGCCAGGGGTCGGTGACGATCACGGCGGTCGACCATCCGCCACGCTGCATGCGTCGGTGCACCGCGGTGACACTGCTCAGGGTGTCGCTCCCGGTTGGCACCGCCACGATCCGGCGTGCGGGCACGCCGTTGTCCGTCAGCCACCGCTTGCCGGCCGATGCCTCGGTGAACCGGTCGCCCTCCTGGTTGCCGCCGACCGTGATGATCCGCGGGGCGACGTCCTCCCGCCACAGGTTGCGTGCGTGGACCAGCCTCGCCGTGAAGACCGACGACGGCCGCCCGTCGAACTGTGCCGCGCCCAGCACGACGATCACGTCGGACACCCGCCGGTCGTCCTGCCGGGCTGTCCACCACACGCGGCCCCCGGTGAGCAGGAGCACGAACAGGGCCAGCGCGACGACCGCCGCCAGGGTCTTGACGGCAAGGCGGAGCAGGATCACCAGGCAGTCACCGGCTGTCGCTCCCCGCGCCGACAACCGACGCGCGGCCGGCCTCGAGCCGGGCGACCGGCACGCGGA
>JBOGDX010000310.1:0-4494 GCA_050743225.1 Actinomycetes bacterium
AGTCCGATGGGAGACCCTGTGGCCACAACGCTGGCAGAGAAGGTCTGGGACGCCCACGTCGTCCGGCGCGCCGACGGTGAGCCGGACCTCCTGTACGTCGACCTCCACCTCGTGCACGAGGTGACAAGTCCGCAGGCCTTCGACGGCCTGCGCCTGGCCGGTCGCGCTGTGCGTCGCCCCGACCTCACACTCGCCACCGAGGACCACAACGTCCCGACCCTCGACATCGACAAGCCGATCGCGGACGTCGTGTCGCGCACGCAGGTCGAGACGCTGCGCCGCAACTGCGCGGAGTTCGGCGTGCCCATCCATCCGCTCGGCGACACCGAGCAGGGGATCGTGCACGTCGTGGGTCCCCAGCTCGGCCTGACCCAGCCGGGGATGACCGTCGTCTGCGGCGACTCGCACACGTCTACGCACGGTGCGTTCGGTGCTCTCGCATTCGGCATCGGCACCAGCGAGGTGGAGCACGTCCTCGCGACGCAGACCCTTCCCCTGGTGCCGTTCCGCACCTTGGCCGTGACCGTCAACGGCCCGCTCGCGGCGGGCGTCACGGCGAAGGACGTGATCCTCGCGGTCATCGCCGAGATCGGGACAGGTGGGGGACAGGGCTACGTCATCGAGTACCGCGGGTCGGCTGTCGAGGCGCTGTCGATGGAAGCCCGGATGACGGTCTGCAACATGTCCATCGAGGCGGGGGCGCGGGCGGGCATGGTGGCGCCGGACGAGACGACCTTCGCCTACCTGCGAGGCCGGCCACGGGCGCCGCAGGGAGCGGACTGGGACGCCGCCGTCACGGCATGGAGCGAGCTGCGCAGTGACGAGGGCGCAGCCTTCGACCGCGAGGTCGTGCTCGACGCGGCCGGCATCACGCCGTACGTCACATGGGGCACCAACCCCGCACAGGGCGCGCCGTTGTCGAGCTCGGTGCCCGACCCCTCGTCGTTCGCCGAGAGCGAGCAGGAAGCGGTGCGCCGCGCCCTCGATTACATGGGGCTGGCGGCCGGCACGCCGCTGCGCGACATCGCCGTGGACACCGTGTTCCTGGGCTCGTGCACCAACGGTCGGATCGAGGACCTCCGTGCCGCGGCGGACGTCATCCGCGGGCACAAGGTCTCCGAGGGGGTGCGCATGCTCGTGGTCCCCGGGTCGGTGCGTGTCCGGCTGGCCGCGGAGGAGGAGGGACTGGACGTGGTGTTCAAGGAGGCAGGAGCCGAGTGGCGGCACGCCGGATGCTCGATGTGCCTGGGCATGAACCCCGACCAGCTGGCGCCCGGCGAGCGCAGCGCGTCGACGTCGAACCGGAACTTCGAAGGACGCCAGGGTCCCGGCGGGCGTACCCACCTGGTGTCCCCTCTCGTCGCGGCGGCCACCGCGGTCGTCGGGCGGCTGGCGAGCCCGGCCGACCTCGACCCGACCGCGACTACGGCGGGGGGCTGATCCGTGGAGGCGATCACGACCCACACCGGCCGCGCCGTCGCGCTGCGCCGGTCGAACGTCGACACCGACCAGATCATCCCGGCCAGCTACCTGAAGCGCGTGACGCGCACGGGATTCGACGACGGGTTGTTCGCAGCCTGGCGCACCGACCCGGACTTCGTCCTCAACCGGCCCGAGGCAGCGGGCGCGACCGTCCTGGTCGTCGGCCCGGACTTCGGCACCGGCTCCTCACGCGAGCACGCGGTCTGGGCGTTGCGCGACTGCGGCTTCCGTGTCGTGGTGTCGTCGCGGTTCGCCGACATCTTCCGCGGGAACGCGGGCAAGGGTGGCCTCGTGACCGCCGAGGTGGCCCAGGCCGACGTCGACCGGCTGTGGGCCGCGGTCGAGAAGGACCCGGCGACGGAGGTGACCGTCGACCTCGAGACCCGCACGGTGTCCTGGACCGATGACGACATCCGCGCGGTCGCCTTCGACATCGACGACTACACGCGATGGCGTCTGACGGAAGGGCTCGACGACGTCGACCTGACGATGCGACACGAGGCGGCCGTGACCGAGTACGAGTCTCGGCGGCCGCGATGGTTGCCCACCACCGCGTGACAAATCGCGGCGAAGAGCCGCACACCATTGCGACACAACGGGAAATGAGCGCACGATGTTTGTCTCCCACCCCGCCCTGGCCTAACGTCGCCCTCGAATCGAGTGACCGCTCGACAACCGATCCTCAGGGGGTTCCACAGTGAACAAGGCTCAGCTGATCGACAAGCTGTCCGCACAGCTCGGCAGCAAGAAGGCCGCGACCGACGCGGTCGAGGCCGTGATCGACACCGTCACGCGCGCCGTGGCCTCCGGCGAGCGGGTGGCGATCACCGGCTTCGGCGTCTTCGAGAAGGTCGCGCGTCCAGCGCGCACCGGCCGCAACCCCCGCACCGGCGCGACTGTCAAGATCAAGAAGACGTCGGTGCCGAAGTTCAAGGCGGGCCAGAGCTTCAAGGACGTCGTCAGCGGCGCCAAGAAGCTGCCGAAGGTCGCGGCCAGCGCCGCCCGGTCCGCGACCGGCACCGGGTCGAAGCCGGCCACGGTCAAGAAGACGGCCGCGAATAAGACGACCGTCAAGAAGACGGCCGCCAAGAAGGGACCCGCCAAGAAGGCACCCGCCAAGAAGGCCGCGAAGAGGACGACCGCGCGCAAGCGCTGACGAGCCTCTTAGTTCGCGACCAGGGGTGCGGCCGCTCCCCGATCGGGAGCGGCCGCGCCCCTGTCGTTGCAGTGGGTCAGGAGAGCGTGGCGATGGTGAGGAACGTGACCGTCCGCCCGTCCGGGCCGTCGGCGGTTTCGATCCGGACCCGTTGCCCGACGCGGAGCAGCCGGATGCCACCGGCGTCGAAGGCCGGCGCGTCGTAGGGCAGCGCGACGCCGTCGTCGAGCACCACCTCGCCGGACCGGGACTGCGGGTCGAAAGTGCACACCGTCGCCTGCACGGTTCCCGAACCTATCCCAGCCGGGCCAGGACGTCGGCCGTGTGTGACCCGACGCCGAGTCGCAGGGCGGTGGCCAGGTCGTCGGCAGTGTCCACGTCCTGTCGCACGCTGGGCATGTCATCCCCCGTGATCTCGGCGAGGCCGGCAGCGGCGTGCCGGCGAGCGGAGTCCGTGCCGAACCCGGGCCGGAGGTCGGCGGGGCGGCGGGCCACGACCAGGGTGGTACCGGTGCCGTGCGCGTCGCGCAGGAACGCCGCGGCGTGGGACTCCGCCCGTCGCAGTGCCGAGTCGAGCTCGTCCGGGCGCAGGGCCGGCAGGTCCCCGGACAGTGCTCCCGCGGCGCGGGACGGATAGCGGTGGGCCGCAACGTGCACGCCGTGCGCCACGGCGGGGTTGAGGCCGGCGTCGGGCTCGTCGCCGACGACGTCCGCCCCGAGCTCGCCGAGACTGTGGGCAGCCTCCGGCTCGTCGGTCACCACGACAACGGCGGTCACGAGAGTGCTCGCGAGCGCGGCGGCCGTGGTGTCGAGGGCGAAGGCGAGCGCGAGGTCACGGCGGATTACGTCGTACGGCGGGCCGAGCCGGGTCTTGGCAACGGCGAGCCGTTTGACCGGCACCACCAGCGCCCAGCCCAACCCTTCGTCCACCGTCGGCTCCTCCTGCCTCAGAGTCCACAGGCTGCCAGCGCGCCTCGTGGCGACCACGTCGAGGTCCGGTGGCTCGACACCGGCGAGCGGCGGACGCGAGGATGTCGCCGACTTTCTCCTGCTCCGAAGGGACGCGCGTGACGAACCGGGCGGCGGTGCGAGCGCGTCGCGGCAGGCGGGGCTTCTGGTATGCCTTTGCCGCCGGCCTCCTGCGTCCCCTGCTGATGGCGCTGACAAGACGCGACTGGCGAGGCGGCGAGCACCTGCCCGACGGTGGTGCCGTCGTGGTCGTCAACCACGTGTCCCACATCGACCCGCTGGTGTTCGCACACTTCCTGTACGACCACGGCAGGCTGCCCCGCTTCCTCGGCAAGGAGGTGCTGTTCCGGGTCCCGTTCGTCGGGCGGGTGCTGCGGGGGGCGGGCCAGATCCCGGTGTTCCGCGAGTCAGGGAACGCGGCGGACGCCTACTCCGCTGCGGTGGAGGCGGTGCGGCGCGGAGAGCTGGTCGCCTTCTACCCGGAGGCGACGCTCACCCGCGACCCCGGACTCTGGCCGATGGTCGGGAAGACCGGCGCCGCCCGGGTCGCGCTCGAGACGGGTGCTCCGGTGATCCCCGTCGCGCAGTGGGGGCCCCACGTGCTGCTCCCGCCGTACGCGAAGCGGCCGCACCTGCTGCCGCGCACCACGATGCACGTTTGGGCCGGCCCGCCGATCGACCTGTCGGACCTCACGGGACGGAAGGTCGACGCCGCGGTGCTGCGCGAGGTGACGGAGCGGATCATGGCGGCCATCACCGGCCTGCTGGAGGAGATCCGCGGGGAGAAGGCACCCGCCGTACGCTTCGACCCGCGGCAGTCCGGGCTGCCGCGCACAGGGAACCCCCGGCGAGGCGACAGGAGACCGGCGTGAGGGCCACATGACGCG
>JBOGDX010000311.1:0-4483 GCA_050743225.1 Actinomycetes bacterium
GCCACGGCGTGGCGTCTGGCCGGCACGGTCGCACTCGGGCTCGCAACGCTGACGGCGCTGCTGGCCGGTGCCCTGGACGCCTCCGACGAGCGGCCGGCGCAGGTCGTGGTGGCCGCGGCCCTGCTGCTCCTGACGGTGTGGGCACTGGACCGGGCCGAGGCGCCGACCCACCCCCGCCCGGTCACCGTGCTGCGGGCACCGCTGGTTCGGTCGGCAGGACCGGTGGCCATGTCCGTCGGCGCAGCCGGGCTGGTCGCCTACGCGGCGGCCCGAACCGTCGTACCCTCGGTTGGACTGGTGCTCGCCGGACTCGCCGCCGCGGTCGCCGCGTTGGTGCTCGCGACCCGGGCCCACCGAGGCTGAGGGGGCGGGGCCGGCCGTAGGAGAATCGTTATCCGACGGCGCCCCGACCGGCCGGCGACGATGACAGACTCCCGCTCCACAGGGGACCCGCTGCAACGCGCAAGGGTCAGCAGCCGAGGAGGACTCTTGACCGTAGGTGAGACGACCGAGCACCGGGCAGAGGGCACCGACGGGGCTCCTCGGCACCGGGCGGCAACCGCCGAGGCCGGACCGGACAAGGCGGACCTCGCCGCCCTGTCGGACACCACGACGCGGATCCGGCGGGCCGTGGAGAGCGTCATCGAGGGCAAGCGGGAGGTCGTCCGGCTGGCGATCACCGTCATGCTCGCCGAGGGCCACCTGCTCATCGAGGACGTCCCCGGGGTCGGCAAGACGATGCTGGCCAAGGCGCTGGCCCGCTCGGTCGACTGCTCGGTGCGCCGTGTGCAGTTCACCCCCGACCTGCTCCCGAGCGACATCACCGGCGTCTCCATCTTCAACCAGGAGCGCCGCGAGTTCGAGTTCAAGCCGGGCGCGATCTTCGCCAACATCGTCGTCGGCGACGAGATCAACCGAGCCTCACCGAAGACGCAGTCGGCGCTGCTCGAGTGCATGGAGGAGCGCCAGGTCACGGTGGACGGCGTGACGTACGAGCTCGCCATCCCGTTCATGGTCGTCGCCACCCAGAACCCGATCGAGATGGAGGGGACCTACCCGCTCCCCGAGGCGCAGCGCGACCGCTTCATGGCCCGGCTCTCAATGGGCTACCCCAACGAGACGGCCGAGCTGACGATGCTCGACACACACGGCAGGACCTCGCCCCTGGAGACCCTGCAGTCCGTGTCCGACGCCACCGAGATCGCCCGGCTCATCGACATCGTGCGCTCGGTGCACGTCTCCGACCACGTGCGCCGTTACGCGATCAACCTGGTGGTCGCGACCCGCAACTCGCCCGAGCTGCGGCTCGGTGCATCGCCGCGCGCGACGCTGCACCTCATCCGCGCCGCGCGCGCCGCCGCCGCGCTCGACGACCGCGACTACGTGCTGCCCGACGACGTGCAGACGCTCGCCCCCGCCGTCCTGTCCCACCGGCTGCTGCCCACCGCCGAGGCGCAGATCGGCCGGCGTACGACCGAGGACATCGTGGCCGAGATCGTGGCGACCGTGGCGGTTCCGGACGACTCGAGGTCCGATTCGAGGCCGCGGAGGAGCACCGACTAGTGCGGGACGCCTTCCAAGGGCTCACCACCCGCGGACGCAGCTTCGTCGCCGCGGGGGTGGCCGTCATGGTCGCGGCCGGCGCCACCTCGCAGAGGGACCTGCTGCGCATCGCCGTGCTCCTGGTCGCCCTGCCGCTGGTCAGCGCGGTCGTGGTCTCGCGCACCCGCTACCGGCTCTCGTCCGGCCGGCGCCTCGGGTCGCCGCGGACCGCAGCAGGTCAGGACAGCACCGTGACGTTGCGCCTGGACAACATCTCCCGGCTGCCGACCGGCCTGCTGCTGGTCGAGGACCGCGTGCCCTACGTCCTCGGGTCCCGCCCGCGGTTCGTGCTCGACCGGGTCGAGCCCCGGGGGCGGCGCGAGGTGACCTACGTCGTGCGTTCGGATGTGCGCGGGCGCTACCAGCTGGGCCCGCTGTCGATCCGGCTCACCGACCCCTTCGGCATGTGCGAGCTGCAGCGTTCGTTCAGCGCCCGCGACACGCTGGTCGTGACCCCCCCGGTGCACACATTGCCGCTCGTGCAGCTCTCCGGCGAGTGGACGGGCAGCGGCGAGAGCCGGTCGCGGTCGGTGGCCAGTGCGGGCGAGGACGACGCGGGCACCCGCGAGTACCGCCAGGGTGACGACCTGCGGCGAGTGCACTGGCGATCGACGGCACGGTTCAACCAGTTGATGGTCCGCCGGGAGGAGCAGCCCTGGCAGGCGCGTTGCACGCTGCTGCTCGACACCCGCACCGTCGCGCACGGAGGCGAGGGGCCGGGTTCCTCCTTCGAGTGGGCCGTCTCCGCGGCGGCGTCGATCGGCGTGCACTTGGTGCGTCACGGCTACTTCGTGCGCCTGCTGACCGACACCGGCGCGAACGTCGCCAGCGCCGCCCACGACCCGAGCGGCGTGGGCAGCGACTTCGAGGGCGCCCTGCTCGACGCCCTCGCCGTGGTGACGACGTCGACCAACGCCACGCTGCGCGACGCGGGCGCGTCGTTGCGCCGTGGTGGCGGCGACGGGCTGCTGGTGGCGGTCCTCGGGTCGGTCGACCCCGAGGAGTCCCGGCTGCTCGCGCGGCTGCGGCAGGGCTCCACCACCGCGATCGCCGTCCTGCTCGACACGTCGACCTGGACGGCGGCGCCACAGCGCGCCCGAGCGTTGAACGGGGCGGACTACGAGGGGTCCGTCGCGCTGATGCGGGCGTCCGGCTGGCGGGCCCTGACCGTCCGGGTGGGTGACTCGCTGCCCGACCTGTGGCCGAACGCGTCGCGGCACAACATCGGCGCGCCCGCTATCGGTGCGGACCCGGCACCCGGCCCCGTGGTCGCCGGTGGTGTGTCGTGAGGGAGATGTCGGGGTCGCTGCGGATGCCGGTCTGCGCCGCGCTCGCCACGGTGATGTCCACGATCTGCCTGGGCCAGACCTTCCTCACCGGCACGTGGTTCTTCCCGTCGGTGTTCGCCGTCGTGTTCGTGGCCCTCGGGTGCGAGTTGGCCCGGCGCGGGTCTGCGTCGCGCAGCACGGTCCCGCTGGGCGGGCTGACCGCCCTGCTGCTCTACCTGTTGACTCGCTACGGCCACTCCGAGGCGTGGTTGCACCTCGTGCCGACACCTGCCTCCCTCGATCGGCTCGGCGACCTCGCGGCGTCCGGTCGGCTCGACATCGCCCGCTACGCCGCACCGGTCGGCGTCTCTCCCGGCATCGAGTTCCTGACCGTCGCCGGGGTCGGCGCGGTCGCGCTGGCCGTGGACACCCTTGCGGTGACCTGTCGGCGGGCCGCCCTTGCCGGCCTGCCGCTGCTCGCCCTGTACACGGTGCCGACCGCGGTGGCGCCCGACGGCGTCAACTGGCTCGCGTTCGCGATCGGCGCGACCGGCTTCATGACCCTGCTGCTCGCTGAGTCGCGGGAGCGGGTCAGCCGGTGGGGCCGTCCGATGCGCTTCACCGTGGCCCGGCCCAACTGGCGCCCCGATGTGGAGACGGCACCGCTCGGGCAGGTGGGCCGGCGGGTCGGTGCGACCGCTCTGGGCCTCGCGCTCGTCGTGCCGGCGGTGCTGCCCGATCTCGAGGTGACCGCCTTCGGGTTCGGCAGCGGCGGGTTCGGCAGCGGCGGCGGCGGCAACAAGGTCTCGGTCGTCAACCCGATCGTGTCCCTCGGCAAGGACCTGCGCCGACCGGCGAACCGGGCGGTGATCCAGTACCGCGGCCGCCCGACCTACCTGCGGCTCGTGGGGCTCGACGAGTTCACCGGCGACCAGTGGCGCCCGCGGGAGCTCGAGGTGTCGCGTGAGGACAACGACGTCGAGGACGGCCTGCGCCGGCCGCCGGGCCTCGGTGGCCAGGTCTCGACCAAGGCGCGCAGCTACCGCATCGAGGTGTTCGACCTGGAGCAGGCGTGGCTGCCGCTGCCCTACCCGACCCGCCGGGTGTCCATCGACGGCACATGGCTCTACGACGAGTCGACGTTCAACGTCTTCGGCGAGAACACGTCGACCCGGCAGCTGACCTACGACGTCCGGGCGCTCGACGTCCGACCGACGGCTCAGCAGCTGCGCGAGGCGGGGCCACCGTCCGGTTCGATGAGCCGCTACCTCGAGCTGCCCGAGGACATGCCCCCGGCGGTCGAGATCACCGCACGCAACGTGGTCGCCGCCAAGACCAACGACTACGACCGGGCGCTGGAGATCCAGGACTGGCTGCGCTCCGACGAGTTCACCTACGACACCGACGTGTCCGAGACGATCGGCGACGCCAACGGCTCGGACGCGATCGTCGGCTTCCTCGACACGCGGGCCGGCTACTGCGTGCACTTCGCGTCGACGATGGCTGTGATGGCCCGGCTGCTGGACATCCCGGCCCGGGTCGCGATCGGCTTCACCGCCGGCGCGCCCGACCGCGCCGGGGGCCGCATCGTCAGCCTGCACGACCTGCACGCC
>JBOGDX010000312.1:0-4456 GCA_050743225.1 Actinomycetes bacterium
CCACGGCGGCAACTGTTGCGAGCCGAGCCCGCTGGCCGCGGAGGGGTCTCCCGGCGGGGCGCCGGTGTCGTCACCCCCGCGCGCCGCCCAGAAGGCTGCCCCGGCCACCAGTACCGCCCCGACGAGGGCGGCCAGCAGCAGCTGAGCGCGACCCCGGCGCCGCTCACGTCGCTCGGACACGGCGCGCGCCGCGGCAACGCGGTCCCGCGCAGCCGCGCCAGCGCGTGGAGTGCGGGACTGTGTCTTGCTGGGGTTGCGCGACGGCACCGCGCCTCCTTCAGGTTGAGGGATCTGGCTCACCTACAACTACGCAGCATAGTAGATGGTCCGTGGAAGCGCGCAGTCAGCGTCTGAGCAGGCGGGCGAAGTCGGCGGCGTATTGCGGCGGTGTGGTGCCGCCCGTGTAGAGCAGGGCACGGCGGGCCGGACCGAACGCGTAGACGACCCCGGAGTGTTCGACCTCGTAGCCGCTCTCGCCTGGATGCGTGTGGTCGGCGTCGCGGGGGGCGTGGGTGTGCTGGGCGGGCTCGGTCGCCTCGTACCGCAAAGACGGCGGAAGGTGCAGCTGGTCGAGGACCTGCCGGGTGCTGGTGTTGCCGCCGATTAGCCCGACGATGGACGGGTCGAACGTGTCCAGCCAGGCGCGCAGCACAGTCTGGGTGTCGCGGGCCGGGTCCTCGGTGACGAAGACGACGGTGACGTGGCGGCGGGCTTGCGCGGGGAGGGCGCGTCGGGCGGCGGCGAGGTCGGCCATCGTGGTCGGGCAGATGTCGTCGCAGTTGGTGTAGCCGAAGAACAGCACCGTGACCTCGCCGGGCGGGCGGGCGCGCAGGTCGAAGACTGACCCGGTGGTGTCGAGCAGCCGCAGCGCTGGTCGCGGCGGTGGCGGGGCGAGCAGGGTGCCGGCGTACCCACCGTGGTCGCCGGTCACGATCTCGGCCACGGACCCCGGCGGCGGGGACGGCCGGGCCAGCGCCCAGGCCAGCATCAGCGCCACGGCAACGAGCAACGAGCCTGCTGCGAGCAGTGCCCGGCGGCCGTTCACAGAGGTGCCTGCCAGCCGGAGACGAGGACCTGCACTCGCACGACGAGCTCACTCCACACGCCAGTGACCTCCGCGATCCCGACGACGACGAGCATCGCGCCCCCGGCGCGCATGACTGCGACGGCGTGCCGGCGGGCGAACGCGAACACCCGGAACGCCCGGGTCAGCCCGACGGCGGCAGCGATGAATGGCAGTCCGAGCCCGAGGGCGTAAGCGAACGCCAGGACCGCCCCACGCGCAGCGCCGCCGGTCGTCGTGGACAGGGCCAGGACCGCGGCGAGGGTGGGGCCGATGCACGGGGTCCAGCCGACCCCGAAGAGCACCCCGAGCAGCGGGGCACCGGCGAGCCCGGCGCGTGGCCGGTACCGCAGTCGGAGGGTCCGTCCGAGAAGCGGCACCCGCCACAGCAGCCCGGCGGTCACCAGCCCGAGGGCGATCGTGACCACCCCGAGGACGCGGGTGACTGCGCCCTGGTGGACGAGCAGAGTGGTGCCGATCGCGCCGAACGCGGCGCCGTAGCTGGTGAACACTGCGGCGAACCCGAGCACGAACAACATCGACCCGGCGACGGTGCGGCTGGTTCGCGGCCGTCGGGACACCCGGGTGGCAACAGCCACCCCGGCGCCGCATTGCTCACCCTGCCTCCCAGTGTCCGCTGCGCTCGCAATGTCGGCGGTGTGCGCCTCTGCGCCGGCGGTCCCCGCGAGATAGCCGAGGTAGCCGGGAAGCAGCGGCAGGCAGCAGGGGCTCAGGAATGACACCAGCCCGGCGAGCAGCGCGATGGGCAGCGCCAGCAGCAGCGACCCGGAGGTCACCAACTCCCCCACGCCGGCCAGGTTCACGACGTGCCGGTCGGTGTCCGATCGTGCCCGGCGCGAGAGGGCGCTCGTTCGGCGAGGGTGTCGTCGACGAGACCGCGCAGCGTCGGGTATGTGGCCGCGCCGATGACCCGCGCGGCGATCCGACCGCGATCGTCGACGACGACGGTGGTGGGGACCGCGGACACCGGAATCGTCCGGCCGAACGCGAGCATCACCCGGCCGTCGTGGTCGACCAGGCTCGGATAAGAGATGGCGAACTCGCGGGTGAACGCGCGGGCCGCCGCGTTGTTGTCGCGGGTGTCGATTCCCACGAACCGCACTCCTGCCGCGCGGGTCTCCTGCGATGCTCGCCGCAGGTCCGGTGCCTCCTTACGGCAGGGACCGCACCATGACCCCCAGGTGTTGACCACGACGACGCGCCCCCGCCAGTCGGACACATCCAGCCACGTGCCGTCGAGGGTGCGGCCGCGAAGCTGCGGAAGCCGCGGGCGGTTCGCGGGCGGCCACCTGGTCAGCCCCGTCGCGATGTCGTCACTGGCCACGGCCTCTCCGCCGTCACCAGAGGAGGGCGGCACATATCGGGCCTTGCCCCCGGCCTGGCCGCTGCAGCCGGCCAACACCAGGGCCAACACCAGGGCAACGGTCGCCACGGCGCCCGCACGGCCAGTACCGGACGCCAGGTACAGACCGCTCGTGCTCGCGCGCATCCCACCTCCCGGCCCAGCAGCCCATGTACTACTACGACGCATCGTAGTTGCGCCGTGAGGCCCGCCATCGCACCGGGGTCCGCAGTGAAACCTCGCGCGAACCAGATACACCACCCCAGCTGAACGTGCCCGCAGCTCAACCGCGAAGGCGAGGATCCAGGTGCCTGCCTCGACCTCATTCCAATCGACCCAGAGGTCGTGCCCCCTCCACCCCACGCCGACAGCAGTGAGCGTCCGTGCGCGTCCGCCCGGTCCTCCGACGGTCGACCTGCCGGCTGCGGAGCGCTTGTTCGAGCGAGCCCGGTTAGCCCGCTGTGACGACGTGTTGACAGGACGATCAAGGGCCCGACCCGGGACTCCGGATCAGGCCTCTGACCTGCACTTTTTCTGGTTGGGGGGCGCAGCCAAGCTACGGTCGCTCAGTTGTGCACAGACCATGCTGGTCGGACTCGTCTGCCTGGGCATCGGCCCCTCGCTGTCGATGTGATGGCACCCGTCCGAGCGGCGGCCGCAGACGCTGATGCGAGCACGTCTCGCGGATATGTTGTGATCGTCCCGCACGACAGTCAGCTACCGAGTGACCGCTGCAGCGCCTCAAGGGCTGCGCGGCTACGGAACCGCCGACAACGCGTCCGTCAACAACGCGACGAGTGCCTCGAGCTGCACATCGGCCGATGACGACACCTCATCCTCCGAACCGTCGAGCGCCCTGGCGGCGAGGCCCGCCTTGCTGTCGATCAGCTCGGCGATCCTCGCGTCGATGGTCTGCGCGGCGATGATGCGCCACGCCGTCACGGGCTCGGTCTGCCCGATGCGGTGGCTCCGGTCGATGGCCTGGGTCTGCTCGGCGTCGGTCCAGGAGAGCTCGGCCAGCACGATGTTGGAGGCGATCTGGAGGTTGACCCCCACGCCGGCCGCGGTCAGGGAGCAGACCGCGATGTGGACGTCGGGATCGTTCACGAAGGCGTCGATCTGCTTCTGCCGTGCCGTCGACGTCTGGTCGCCACGGATCGACGAGAAACGGATCCCGCGCTTGGCGAAGGTCTCCTCGGCGACGTCCATCACGTCGATGTGCTTGGCGAAGAAGACGACCTTGCCGGCGCTGCGCGCGAGCTGCGTCGCGTAGTCGGCAGCGAGGCCGGCCTTCGCCTGGCCGATGCGTCGCATCATGCTGAAGACGTTCTCGTCGTTCTTCTTCGAGGCCGTGGCCTTTCGCTCCCGCGTGGCGATCCTGCGTACGAGGTCGTGGTCGATGCCTTCGACGGCGGGGCCGGACTTGCGCCTCGCGAGTGCGCTCGCGTACTGCGACACCAGGCGCCGAGCGAGGTCACGTTCTGCCTCCCGGATCGACCGGCCCGCCTGCTCGTCGAGCTCGACGGGGAGGTCGGCGATGCGCCGGGCGGGGATGTCGGCCGCCACATCGACCTTGCGGCGACGAACGATGCCGAGGTCGACCACGCACCTGCGAGCGGCGGCGTAGAACCCGGGGTCGGCCGGCGTCAGGCCGGTCTCCTCGAGCGCCTCCATCAGCTCGGCACGCGGCTTCGTGTCGTCGATCCAGCCGAGGAACTGCCAGATGGCCGCGAAGTCCTCGATGTCGTTGATCAGCGGGGTGCCGGTGAGGGCCATCAGGAGGGGGTGCGCGATGCGGGCCCGGAGGCGCTCGGAGAGCTCCAGCACGTGCTGCGAGCGCTGGGAGGACTTGTTCTTGATGAAGTGCGCCTCGTCGACGACCATGCCGCGGAAGCCCAGGTCACCGATCCAGCCCACGTGGCGGTCGAGAACCTCGTAGTTGACGATCACGATGTCGGCGAAGCCGTCGATCGTGTCACCGTCGCCGTGGATCACGGTCGCCGGGCGGTTGGGTGTCCAGAGGCCCACCT
>JBOGDX010000313.1:0-4448 GCA_050743225.1 Actinomycetes bacterium
TCCATAAGGAGCCGACACCCCTTACACAAACCACCTGACACGCCCCGCCGGCATCATCGTTTGGGAACCCAAAACAGAGACGCACCGAACTCAGCAACCCGGATCGCGTCCTAACCAGCCGCAACGCCGATCACCGCGCCTGTTCGTCCTTCGCTGCAGCACCAGCTCCAACGCAGCGATCACCTTGCCCTGGGAAACACCTATGGCACGGGTCACCTCATTCACGGCAGCATCACCTCAGTGGCAATCCATCCGTGAGCCCTCGAGGACTCACGCAGTGACAAGCCGACGCCAGTCGCGGCGGGCAAGCACCCCGAGGAAGACGGCGATCACCGCCGGGATGATGGCGAGCAGCCACTCGAGCTCGCCCGCGCCCGAGTCGGGTTGGGCGCCGGTGAGGCGCTCGATCCAGTCGGGCACGATGGCCGTGATGACCGCGAGCACGGCGGCGACGACCGCGAGGCACACCTCCACCCAGTACCTCGTCCTCAGCTTGCGTGCGTCGTCCGAGCTCCGACGTGCCTCGGTCATGCCACCACCTCCGCGTTGTCTGCGATTCCCAGCTGTTCCAGCAGCACCGCCACCATGCCGGCGGCGGTCGTCGTGCCTTGTCCAACGAGGGTCACTACTTGACCCTGACCTCCGCTCCCCGTCACGGTCAGGGCGCTGCGCACCTCGCCGTTGGCGTTCGGGTCGAACCGCACGCTGACGTTGGTCGATCCGCTCGGCGGGATGGTCAGCGGTAGTGCGGGCGCGGCGGGCAACGTGAACCGCGGACTGCCGTTCGCGGCGCGGTCGAGGGCAGTGATCTGCAAGGGCGCGTCCCCGAGGTTTCGCAGCTCGAGCGTCATGTCACTCGGGGCGCCTGTGCGCACCACGCCGAACTCGAGGAAGGCCCGCGCTGACAGTCGTGGTCTACCAGCTGTGATGCCGAGGCCGGTCACCTTGACCTCCACGGCCGGGTGCTCGGCGTCGTCCGAGGACACCATGAGGAAGGCGCCGCGGTCGCCGACTGCGGAGGGCGCGAACACGACCTCGAAGGTGCGACGTGTGCCCGGCGGCAACGTCATCGGGAACGTCGCTCCCGCGGGTACGGACTCGACCGTCACGTCGCTCGTGGCACCGTCGAGGTGGGTGACGTGCAGGTCCGCGTCGCCGACGCTGTGCAAGACCAGCTGGCGACGGACGGTGGTGCCGACCTGCTGGTCGCCGAAACCAAGGTCCGCCTCCAAATGCAGAGAAGGGCCGGGAGGCACCCGTAGCTGCCAGGCCGAGCGACCGTACGTGGCCACCCTGACGATCGGCGGGACTACGCCCATGTCGGTGGCGATGGCCTGCACACCGACGCGGGGAAGGTTCGGGCCTATCCTCTCCCAGCTCGGGCCGGCAGGGTCCAGGCGCAGCACCCCGTTGTCTGTCGCTAGCAGCAGCCGGGACGGGTTTGCGGTCGTGTCCCAGGCGGCCCCGTGGACGGGAACGTCGGGCAGATTGCCGACGGCGGCGTCGAAGACTCCGCCGAGCTCACGCCAAGGGGTTGCGCCGCCCGTGGTCCTGCCCTGGTTGGCGGTGACGAAGACGTGCCGGGTACGCCGCGTGGTCGCCGTACGGCTGTAGCCCGCGCACACAACGGCGACGCGCTGCCCAGTGGGCACCTGGGGGTCCTCGATGATCTGGGTGATGAAGCTCCGGGCGCCCACGTCGGAGGCGAAGTTGGCGGGGGCCGTGGCGCCGAGGAAGGACGCCCCGTCATTGGTCGAGAACCGCAGGCGGTACGTGCGGTTGGTGCCGGTCAGTCCGCCGGTGGCGACCCACAGTCGGTTGTCAGCGGGCGCGTGCAGTGCGGTGATGAAATCCGTGAACGTGGCCATCGGGGTGAAGCTGATGCCGCCGTTCGTGCTCCGGAACAGGGCCCGGTCCATCGAGACGAAGATCTTGGTCGACGGAGCTCCGGCGTTGGGCACCAGCGCGATGCGCGCGATGTAGGCGTCCACGGGCAGGCCGCGGCCGATGGAGAGACCGAGAGCGCGTGGGAGCTGTCCGGTCGCGCCGCTGCCGGCGATCCCGTTGAGGATGAAGCTGTTCGCGTCGAGCACCGTGATCGGCCGGCCTGCACCGTTGGCGGCCAGGTTGCCCGGCACGTCGGCGATGGTGACCGGCTCGCCGGTGACGAACCCGTGCCCTTGGGCGGTCACCACGATCGGGTTGGTGTTGGTGGTCGTGAAGACCGGCAGCGACCCGTTCGCGGCCGGGCTGCGCAGCCTGCCCGTCCTCGGCACGTAGTTCCCCGACAGGCTGCCGTCCGACCCGTCCAGCGACAGCCGGGTCGGGGAGATGACCGTCACCGTCCATGTCGCGCGGGCGTCGGAGTTGTTGGCGGCGAGGTTTCCCTCGACGTCCTCGATGCGTACGCGCTGGTCGGGGGCACAGCCGTGCGGAGTCGCGGTCTCGATCTCGATGGGGGCCTGCAGCGTCGCGGCGACCACGTCTTGTTCGGTCAGGAAACGGTCTCCCGTGGCGATCGGGAATGGACCGAAGGCAGCCACGGCCGCGCCGTTCTTGCCGTTGAGGGTGAACCGCCGGGCGTCCATCACCGTTACGGTGGCGACGCCGTTGGCCAGGTTGCCTCCGCCTCGAACTCCCGAGATGGTTACCACGTCGCCGGTGCGGTAGGGGTGCCCGGCGGTGGTGACCCGCACCGGGTTGGTGTTCTCGACGTTCTCGATCTGCACCCGTCGCTCGGGCGCGCCGGCGTTGGCCATGAACCAGGTGTTCCCGCCGTTCGTCGACCGCACCAGGTTTCCGTTGTTGGTCCCGAACACGATGTCCGGGTTGAAGGTGTCCACCGCCACCGGGCCTCCGTCCCCGTCGACACCGGACACCCAGGCTCCCGAAGCGTCGCCCCGTCGATGACCGGCCGTCCCGGTGTCCTGCATCCCGGCGAACGTCACGGCGTTGTTGGCGGCCCCTCGTCCGATGTCCAGGGTCGTCAGCAGGTTCGTGGCGATACCGCGGTTGAGAGCGGTGAACGTCATCGCCCCGGCGGCCGTCACGCCACTGATCGCGATGCCGCCGTCCGTCCCGTGGTAGGCAGGCGTCGGCGCGATGGGCACTGGGGGCGCGGCGCCGTCCCAGGCCCACCAGGTGGGCGGCGGGAACACCATCTCGTGGTGGTCCCAGTGCAGCAGGGTGGTGCTCGGAGACCGGCCGAAGCCCGCGACCTGGTCCACGCCACCGCCGGTCACCGGGTTGACGGTCGGCCACGTGTTGCCGCCGTCCACCGACCGCCACAGCTGCTGCTGGGCGCCGTAGACCCGGTTGGGGTCCTGCGGATCGACCGCCACCAGCAGGTCGTAGCTGGTCTGGCCGGCGCCGTCAACGTTGACCCGCGGTGCGAAGCTCGGGCACAGGGTCCAGCTGCCTCCGAAGTCCCGGCTGCGGAACAGGCCGAGGAAGATGCCCTGGTTGCCCTCGCGGTCCTGGACCGAGATGTACAGGGTGTTGGTCCGAGGGAGCATCGACTGGGTGAAGGCGACGCGCCCGTGCGTGGCCGACGGCCCGCCGGCGTTGCGCATCAGGTTGGTGGAGGTCACCAGTTCGCCGGTCGACGTGACGGCCAGCCGGAAGAGCCCGCGGTCGGGGTTCAGGGTCGTGGTGCCCAGCAACCGTCCGGCCCCGGCGAAGTACGCCGTGTTGTAGGCTTCGACCGGACCGACCAGCGTGGCGCCCGCCCCGCCGTACGGGGCGTTCAAGGTCAGGCCCGCGAGCCTGACGGTGTTGGCGTCGATGACGCGCACGGACGCCGAGTTGCCCGGAGCCGCGATCCCGGGCAGGCCGAGGACGCTGACCCGGTCCCCATTGATCAGGCCATGACCGGCGATGGTGGCCACGACCCCGGCGTTGTTGACGGCGGCCGTGATCGGCCGTGGCGGGGAGTGCCGCGGGCCGTCCACGATGCCGCCGCCCGCATGGGCCGCGTTGGCGCGCGCACCCACCAGCGCGAACGTGTCCGCTGACAGGACCCGGATCGCCCAGGAGCCGTTGGCCCTGGTGTTCCCGGTGACGCCGCTGACCGCGACGACGTCACCGGTGACCCACCCATGGGCCGCACACGTGATGACGATGTCGTTGGGTGCGGCCGGATTGGTCGCCCCGGTCACGGCCCGGGTCACCGGGTGGACGGGACCCACCACGAAGCCGGTGACCGCGCCCGTGCCGTTGCCCGAGGAGTCGCGCAGGGTGACGTGGTCGGCGTCGACGACGTCGACGGTCCACGCCCCGTTGGAGGCCCGGTTGCTGGTCACTCCGCCGAGCACGACCCGGTCGTCATCGACGAAACCGTGGTCGGGCAGGGTCACGTCGATCGGGGTGGTCGGGGTCGCGTTGCCAACCCGGATCGTCCGGGTCCAGCCCTGGTCGAGCTCGAGGGCGGAGATCAGGCCGGTGCGCAC
>JBOGDX010000314.1:0-4442 GCA_050743225.1 Actinomycetes bacterium
GCCAAGGGGTTCCACGAGGCTCACGAGCAGCTCTACGGCTACGCGTTCCGCGACGACCCGCGCCAGCCGGTCGAGTGGGTGAACCTGCGGGTGTCGGGCATCGGGCCGATCGAGCGGCCACGGTCGCGCGACCTGCCGCGCCGGGAGGGTGGTCCGGACCGGGCGCGCACGGGCGTACGGCAGGTGTTCTTCGAGCAATGGGTCGAGACGTCGGTCTACTGGCGGCCGGACCTGGCACCCGACGACGTGCTCGACGGTCCCGCGATCGTCGAGGAGTTCGGGTCGACGGTGCCGGTGCATCCCGGGTTCCGGGCGAGGCTCGACCGCTTCGGCAACCTGGTGGTGACCCGCGCATGACAGGCACGCCGCTGGCCGTCGACCCGGTCGTGCTGGAGATCGTCGAGGGCTCGCTCGCGGCCATCGAGATGGAGGTCGAGACCGCGATCGGCCGCACGGCCCGGTCACCGATGATCCGTGACGCGCACGACTTCCGCGCCGGCATCCACGACCGCAAGCTGCGCAAGCTCACCGGCCGGTCGTACTCCGCGCTCGTGCACCCCGTCGCCCGTGACTTCCCGCTGGAGACGATGCGGCCGGGCGACGTGTTCTTCCACAACGACGTCTACCTCTCCGAGGGCGGGATCGGTCACCTGCCCGACCTGTGCGTGACGGTTCCGGTGTTCATCGAAGGCGCAGGCGGTGAGTCCGAGGTCGTTGCTTTCGTCCAGGCGTTCGGCCACCACGACGACATCGGGGGTGCGGTGCCGGGCTCGATGCCGTCGACCGCGACGTCGGTGTTCGAGGAAGGCCTGATGGTGCCGCCCATCAAGCTGTGGGACCAGGGCGTTCGCAACGAGTCGGCACTGCGCATCATGACCCGCAACTCGCGGATGCCCGACTCGCTCGCCGCCGACCTTGACGCCGAGTGCTCGGCGTGCCTGATGGGCTCGCGGCGGCTCTCGGAGCTGTTCGCGCGGTACGGGCGGGACACCGTGCAGGCCTGCTTCGACGCCATCATCGACAAGACGACCGAGACCTATCGTCGCGAGATCCTGTCGAAGATCCCCGACGGGACCTACGCGTGGGAGGACTACGCCGAGCACGACGGGGTCGACGAACCACGGCTGCACGCGCAGCGCATCACGATGACCATGGACTCCACCCGCAAGGTCCCGCTCGTCCTGGACTTCACGGGTACGTCACCGCAGGCCAAGGGGCCGATCAACCACTGCGGCGACTACGCCGACGGCAACTTCCTCAAGAAGTGGCTGGCGCCGATCCTGCGCAACCTCGCCGACACCCCGGAGCGGATGGCGGAGCTGGACGTCAACGAGGGTGTCGTGCCGCTGATCGAGATGCGGTTCCCCCCGCCGGGCACCTTGCTGACCCCGGTCTTCCCTGCGCCGACCAACGCCCGCACGTTCGTCATCCTCCGGCTGCTCGGCGTGCTCGCCGGGGTCATCGCGAAGGCGGTTGACGGCCGGATGCCGGCAGACCAGGAGACGATCCGCTACACCGGTGTCTACGGCCTGGACCGCGACGGCCAGCCCTACCTCATGCGAGAGGTGCTCGGGGGCGGCTCCGGCGGCCGCTACTACGCCGACGGCGAGGACACGATCCACGTGGTGCCCGACTCGCGGAACCTGCCGACCGAGTTCACCGAGTCCCGCTTCCCGTTCCTCGTCGAGCGCCTCGGCCTCGCCGTCGACAGTGGGGGAGCAGGCAGGTTCCGCGGCGGCCTCGGCTACGAGAAGCACGTCCGGATGCTGCGCGACGCGCACTTCATGTCGATCGCCGACCGATCGATCCTCGCCTGCTGGGGGGTCAACGGCGGGAAAGCGGGCCGGCCGTTCCAGGTGACGATCGACCCCGGTGGCCCGGACGAGCGCGACGTCGACGCCCTGGCCGACGCCGAGCCGGTCCACGCCGGCGAGGTCATCCGGATCCGGACCACCGGCGGCGGCGGATGGGGCGACCCGCTCGAGCGCCCGGTGGGCGACGTGGTGCGGGACGTGCGCTGGGGCAAGGTGAGCGTCGCGGGCGCGCGCGCCGACTACGGGGTGGTCGTGGCGTACGACGGGACGGAGCCCGGTCTCGACGCCGGGGCCACCGACGTTCTGCGAGACGAGCTGCGGTCCCGGCGTACGGGCGAGGAGCCGTTCTTCGACCGCGGGCCCGGCTACGCCCGCCTCGCGGGCGGCGCGACCCACGCGGCCGTCGACGTCCGCTAGCGCGCTGGCCACGCTGCCGGTCAGTCCGGCAGGCCAAACTCCACCGCGCCGGTGCGGTCCATGCTGTCGGCGTCGCCGGCGACGACGCCGCTGTCGCTCACGGCGTACACGTGGTCGTCGTCGAGCAGGACCCGGCCGGCCCAGGCCTGCAGCCCCATGTCCAGCCGGCCGACCTCGCGCAGCGTGCCGTCGTCGCCGACCGAGATTCCGACGGCGTCGGAGCTCTCACCGTTGACCTCGGTGTAGCTGGAGAAGGCGAAGGTGGCGAGCCGCCGGTCGGGGTCGTAGCTGAAGGCGCGTGAGTCGTCGAGGGCAGGCGACCAGCCCTCGCCGAGCTGCAGCCGGTCGACCTGCGCCGGCGCGCTGAGGTCGGAGACGTCGAACACCGACACCTGCACTCCGGTGACCCGGCCGGTCTTGGTCGCCTCCTGGCCGAGACCGAGCAGCTTGCCGTCCCCGAGCGGGTGGAGGTACGTCGAGAAGCCGGGGATCTTCAGCTCGCCGAGCACCTTGGGGTCGCCAGACAGGTCGAGCAGGTAGAGCGGGTCGGTCTGCCGGAACGTCACGACGGCGGCGATGTCGCCGAAGTAGCGCACCGCGCGGATCTGCTCGGTGCGGCCCAGCCCCGCGACCCGACCGGTCTCGACGAGACGGCCGTCGCGCTCGACCAGCTTGACCACCATCGAGGAGGTGTCTCCCGCCCGCTCGCTGTCCCAGGGCGGCTGCCGGGTGGTGGCCACCCGCAGGGCACCGTCGTAGCTGGAGAGCGCCCACCGGCCCAGCACGTAGCCCGGCACCGATCCCGAGCCCAGGTAGCGCGTCCCCGTCGCCGACGAGGTGTCGAAGCCGTGCAGCTCGGTGCTGACCTCGTCGACGGACGCCGCCGTGCGGGTGCCACGGGTCGCGTCGAGCGGCATCACCGGGCCGACGGTGCCCCAACGGCTGGTCGCGACGTACAGCCGGTCGACCGAGGCGTGGACGATGTCGCCGTCGGTCGTGACGGCGGTGGTGTCCGTCGGGGCCAGCCCGTCGGCCGGCCGGAGCGTCGTGACGAGCAGGGTGCCGGCGCCGCGGTTGGTCCGGGCGTGGTACGTCCGGCGGCAGTCGACGGCGTTCCCCCGCTCCAGGACGGTCCCGTCGGCAGCCGTGCGGAGCACCTGCGGGAGCACCTCCGCGAGCGAGGCGTCGTCGGCGCGGCGCTGGTTGGCCGCGAGTGCGGCCTGCTCGTCGAACCAGGTCGAGCCCCCCGGGTAGACGGCGATCGGCTGGGGCCGGGTCGTGGTCACCAGCCGCAGGGTGCCGTCGACCAGCCGGGCGCTGACGTACTGCGCGTCGAAGGTGGACTCCTCCACCAGGCGGGGCTGGTCGCCGGACAGGTCGAGCAGGAGGACGCGGGTGGTCGGCGTGCCCGGGTAGTAGATCATCGACCTGTCGACGGCCACGTCACCGGAAGAGGAGCTCTCCTGCGGGTTCGGCGCCGGGCGGAAGCCGGGGACCAGCGCGACGGCGCGCTGGCCGTCGAGGAGCAGCTCACCGCCGTACGACTGCTCGCCCGAGATCCTCAACGACCCGAGCAGCCTGGGCTGCGCCTCGGCGCTCAGGACGCGGATCCGCTTGCCCGTGAGCACCACCAGACGGCCGTCCTGCAGCTTGGCCATGTCCGGCTCGTCGACTCCTTGCTCCTGGACGTTGGTCCCGGTGGGGCCGCTGCCGACCGCGTCCGCTCCGGCCGAGGAGCGCTCCGCCGCACCGGCCGTGGCGGAGACCGCGGTGTCCGAGAGGGCGCCGAAGCCGCCTCCGTAGCCGAAGCCGTAGGCCGTGGCTGACCGGCGCAGCTCCCCGCGGTAGTGGGCCAGCAGCTCGGCACAGTCGTCGTACCCCACGAGCCCGTCGGCGCGTGCTGTGGGCGCCGCACCGGGCAGCAGCTGCACCGCGCCCAGGCCGGCGACGACGGCTGCCGTGACGGTGCCGGCGAGCAGGCTCTGTCGACGGTTCATGGACTCCTCCAGCGGCTCGGCTGGAGGTGTGACGCAGCGCAGCCCTCGTCGGTTGCACGGTCCGCCAGAGTGAAACGTCGCGCCTATCGGCCGGCCGGGGATGTCAAGCGGTCGGAGCAACGGGGTGGGTTCACGCGGCTGTTTTCAGGAGCGTGTCCAGCTTCATCGCCGGGGTCTGTAGGTCCAGGGTCGGTCTGGGTCGCCTGTTGAGGGT
>JBOGDX010000315.1:0-4435 GCA_050743225.1 Actinomycetes bacterium
TGCGCATCTCCACCCAGACCGCCTGGATCGTGACCGTCATCGGCCCTGGGACTCTAGTAGCGAGGTGCGCCATAGAGGTGCTCCGCCGGATCCCCTCCGAGCTTGCGGGCAGCCGAGTCCATCGCATCAACGAAGTCGATCTCATGGACTGCATCGTCCGCAGTCAAAGCGCCGTCTGCGCTGAGCCCCTCAGCCGTGGCGCTCCTGAACCGCCACAGGGCACCGAGAACCAGTCGGCGCTCATACGGAGTCAAATCATCCATGCGGCATGCTAGCGCCGGACGCCCAGGCCGACGATCGGTCAACACCGGAGCCAGAGATCGACGGTCTCACTCAAATGCAGCTGTCGGACGGGGCGCCCGACTTTGTTGCCGGCCGGTGGCGTCGGATGTATCGGCTGCTTTGCCCAGGGTGGGTCATCTGCACGCCGCGGGGCTGAGTACCCGTCCGTTGTTGATCGGTGATGGGGCGTTGAGCGGTGGGGCGTTCATCCTTGCGTGCCGGTCGCTCAGCGTTCGCCGCCTCGGGTTTGCGGCGGAGCGACCTGCAGGGATGCGCTGGGAAGTTCGTCGATGCGTGCGTAGTGGCCTTGGAACGCGAACCCGAGTCGCGCGGTCGGGCCGGCATGGTTGCGCAGCAGGATGAGGTCGATCTCCCCGGCCCTCGGTGAGTCGCGCTGCCACATCTCCGGTCGGTCCAGCGCCAGCAGCACATGGGGGAGGCGGCCCCACGCCGGCCGCGGCCTATCGCCGTCCAGCACGACGTCGGAAGGGGAACTGACGATGACCGTAGCGCCGGTCTCTGCTGCGACGGCGCGAAGCTGCCGCAGCGTGCCGGTCACGTGCTGACCGCACAGATCGACGTCATCGACGAGCAGCAGGCGAGGGAGGTTGGAGCGAGCCAACACTCCCTTGAGGTCCGGCGCGTTCTGGGTCCGGCCGGCTGCATGGATCTCAAGGTCGAAGGCCATGAGCTGCTCGCGGGCGACCGCGAGTCGTTCACCGTCCGCCCTCCCCGGCCGCCCGGCACGCAGCCGGTGCAGGGGCACCCGGCCCTGCCCGGCCAACAAGCACGCCACGGTGAATCCGACGGTCTCCCGCCCGTTGATCAGAAGCGTCGCTACCCCTGCGGCGGCCGCTTGTCGCGCCAGCTGGGTGAGAAACATAGAGCGCCCGACGCCCCCTGGGCCGGTCACCGCCCACAGCGTCTCCGGAGACAATCCGCCGTTGACAACGTCATCCAGGTCCGCAAACCCGGTCGGGACAGCCGGGCCTGCCGGCATCGCCAAAAGATCATGATCGGACAACAGCAGCTGGATGCTCGGCATGAGCGCAGCCTGCACCAAACCACCGACACAGCCAGTTGCGAGTCGCCCGAACGTCTCGCTCGGCGCGTCGAACGGCCCCGGTGAGGGGTCGCTACGACGGGACGGAGTCCGGGTCTGCAGGCTCGCGGGGCCGCTCTGCGCCTGGCCGGCTTGCCCGGCAACGATGTCGAGCGCTCGGAGCGAGGTTCAACGAAGTACCGGACATGCCGCGATGTGGTGCTGCAGTTTCAGCCGTACGGGCAGAGGAGAACGCGACCCGAAGATCAATTGGTTGCGTCCGGCCAGAGGGCTTCGAGTGCGTCCCAGAGATCACGAATCGCCAAGAACCACGGTCTCATCTCGGCGGGGAAGGGTTCCATTCCATCCACGCGGTGATGGACTTCCTCCTGAAGGGAATCAATAGGCGGACCTTCCAAACCTAGGAGCCTTGAAGCCAGGTCCGGCGTCCCCGCGATCCAGCTGAGGTCTGAGATCAAGATGCTTGCGGGATGGTCGGGGATCTTGCTCAGATCGCGTTCAGTAACCCCGTATAGGTGAAACCAGATCGTCGCGGCGAGATGCTGGGCTGCGACCAGTCTCGGGCACTCCCGGAACCCCAGGTCGCGGGCGACCGCCTCCGTGTGTTCCACGATGTCCGGCAGGGCTTCGCGCAGCGACTCGAGGGTGTGCTGCCGTGACTTGAGCAGTTGGGCCGCCGCGCGGTTGGCGGCCTGGACGTGGCCCGAATGATCAAACTGAAACAGAAGCATTCCTGTGCCCTCAGCCCAGGTCTGAGCGTCGTGAGTGAAGCCGGCTAGCGAAAAGAAGACGGCCTTACGGTTCTCGTACGTGGCCACGCCGTACAGGGCTTGCAGTCGGTCTGAAGACGTCTTCACGACTTCGGCCTTGCCCTGCGCTACCGCTCCACGTGCCCGAACATCCACCCCGCCGTCCGTACCCGCGCGGGTCAGGGCAGCGTCGTCCCAGCCAAGAAATCGCATCCATTCGCATGCCATCTGCTCCGCCTCGCGAGGCGTGCGAAAGAGGCGGGGTGTTGGTCGCGCCCTCATCTCGGTTGAACCATAGTTCGGCAGCCCCCTGTTCGATGCGGTGGATCGGTCGTCGGTCGAAACCGGGACCAACTGAACCCCCAGAGCCCGCCCTGCGGCGATTTAGGACGGTGCTCCGCGGTGCCGATGTACTCAACGGATCGGTGTTCACCTGGGTCTGGCGGGGAGACACGGCTTGAGCCTCAACTGCAGTGCGTTCAGCGTGATCGTCATGCGGTGGGCGCTGGAAGTTGCCTATCCGGGCGGACTGGCCGCCTATGAGCGAGACTGCCCTAACCGCACCTTCTGCTCCGATGATCACCTGACGCAGGTGAGCTTCATGGACGGCGAGGATGCGGTGAACTTCGTCGAGGTACTGGAGCAGGTGACCGGACTGCGTTACCGAGAGCACGGTCGAGCGATCGACATCGCCCTGATCTCTCAAGTCAGCGGTCTTGTTACCCCGTGTGACTGGCTCAACTTCACCCGGCTCGGCGACGACACCATGGCGTGGCTGGCCGGCACCGACCCAGGCGAACCAGCGGCAGCGAAGGGAGCATTGGCGCCGCCAGGGACGCGCGACCTCACCGCCGAGGAAGTCGCCGCCATGCCCACGTCGAGAACATCCGACGGTTTGCTGACCACGATCGATCCCCGGACGGGTGAGGTTCTCTACTGCGGTCTCGTGGACTGGGATCGAGGCACCGGCCTGGCTCGGCGCAGCGGTTCCTGGTTTGGCTCTCGCCTCGCCGAGCGGCAGGCGGCCAATGACACCCCTGGCGCGCTGGCGGTATGCGAGGACTGGGTCCACGCCTGGCCAGGTCAAGCGCGGGCATGGAACGAACTGGGCGTGCGCCTGATGGATAACGGCTGGGTTGATCGGGCGGTCGCAGCGTTTCGTCGAGCCTTCGAACTCGACGCCAACCTCAGACATGTGTTGTGCAACCTGGGCGCCGCCCTGGTCGAGCAAGGCGCGCTGGAAGAAGGACGCGAGCGCCTCGAGGAGGCTACTCATCGCGACGTCGACGACGCGGTCACCTGGTACGCCCGAAGCCTTGCGGAACTGGCCCTGCACGACGATGTGGCGGCAGCAGCATCGCTCCGGACCGCCTACGAGCTGGCCTCACGCGTCGACGATGAGACCATCATGAAGTCGGCCGACGCCAAGCTGGCCATGATCACAAGACGCACATAGGACCACCCCTTGCGGCGAGAAGCTGCAGCAGACCCGGTGTCCCGACATTCGGTCGGCGAGCCCGACCCACAACGGCTCGCTAGGTGCCAGTTCCCATTTCAACTCGTTGGATCTACCGGATCTGGTTCCCCTCTGTGTCAAGAGCCCGGTCTCGACGCCTTGGAGTGTGCGCCGGCGCTTGTCGCCGTCAAGGTCGTTCGTCCGGTGGGGCGCTCCACCTTGACGGCTCCTGCGCGTCGTCGCGAGCGGCTTGGAGTCGAGGCCGCGCCGGGGTTCGAACTGGGTGCTGGCACGGGTAGCGTCGGGTCTGCGGGTCTTGGCTGTGGCTTGTCCGAAGAGCCGATGTCCGGGGTGGATAGGTCGGCCGCGCTGGATTGTGGAGTCGCCCCCGAGTGCCCTCCCGGACCCGCCTCCTGCGGGCGCGCGTCTCCTCGGCTGGCTGCGGGGGCGTCGGCGACCAGCTGGCGGTAGACGGCATCCGAGAGACGCCGCTTCAGGCAGCGCAGCGCTTCCATCGCTGTCTTGGACTCGGTGAGCTTGCGGCGGTAGTAGGTCCGGCCCTCGGTGTCGTGGCGGATTTGCACGATCGCGGCGATGTGCAGCACGTGGTTGAGCCGCCTGTTGCCGGCACGGGACAGGCGGTGTCGGACCTGGTCACCGCTGGAGGCGTCCAGGGGTGCGGTGCCGGTCCAGGAGGCGAAGTGGTTGCGGTCGGGGAACCGGGTCACGTCACCGACGTCGGACAGGATCCGGGCGGCGCCCGCGGGACCGACACCGAACAGATCCATCAGGTGGGAGCCGCGCGCGGTGACCGCGTCACGGAGCTCCTTCTTGATGGTCTTGAGCTTGGCATCGGTCGTGACCAGGTCGGCGATCTCCTCGGCG
>JBOGDX010000316.1:0-4410 GCA_050743225.1 Actinomycetes bacterium
CATCATAGCGAACGGCCTGCTTCGTTCCGGGCGGAAGGCCGTGCAGCCCACCTGCGATACTCGACGTATGGCCAGGAAGCGATTCCGGTTCCGACCGCCCGGCCTGAAGCCGACGACGAAGGTCGGCACGCTCGGGCCATATCGGGGGCGTCTCGGCCTGGCATGGGTGATCGCGCCGATCGTCGCCGGCATCGTGGTCGTCGTCGCCGGAGGAAACAACGGCACGGACAACCCGCGGCTGAACAACCCGGCGTACGACCCGTACGTCCTGGCGGTGGGCGCCTCCGACACCCGGGGAACCGTCGACGCCTCCGACGACCTGGTCCCCGCGTTCAGCAGTCGCGGAGACGCCGCCCGTCGAGTGGATCTCGTCGCGCCTGGACGGTCCATCGCCTCGCTGCGCGACCCCGGCTCCTACATCGACAGTGCACACCCCGATGCCCGGGTCGCCGACCGGTTCTTCAAGGGCAGCGGGTCCTCGCAGGCCGCGGCCGTGGTCTCGGGAGCCGTCGCGCTGCTGCTGCAGAGCCGCCCCGACCTGCGTCCGGACCAGGTCAAGTCGATGCTGCGCTCCTCGGCCGAGGCGATGCCGGCGGCCGACGCGGCCGGTCGGGGCGTCGGTGCTCTCGACGTGTACCGGGCCTACCAGAGATCGACCCCGCAGACCGCCCAGACCTGGCCGCGGTCGACCGGCCTCGGCTCGCTCGAGCGGGCCCGCGGGTCCCAGCACGTAGCCGACGAAGGGGTCGAGCTGTCGGGGGAGCGGCACGTACTCGGCCCGTTCAGTGCCGAGCAGTGGGCACCCGCGAGCGCCGGCTTCACGGCCTGGGTCGGCGGGACCTGGGCGGGCGGCGACTGGACGTACGGGTGCTGGTGCAGCACGTCCTGGACCGGCAAGTCCTGGGCGGGCAAGTCGTGGGCCGGCAAGTCCTGGGCGGGCGAGTCGTGGGCCGGGAAGTCCTGGGCCGGGAAGTCGTGGGCCGGCAAGTCCTGGGCAGGTGACGGCTGGACCGGAAGCAGCTGGGTGGGCAAGTCGTGGGCCGGCAAGTCCTGGGCGTCATCGGGCTGGGGCGACCCGTGACCGATGGCGTCCCGACGGCCGCCGGCCCGGGGGGCGCCCGAACGGAGCCGGACACGGGTCGGCAGGTCTGGTCCCTGATCGTGGCGGTCGCGTGCGCCGCCGCCGGGCTCATCGCCGTGACCGTGACCCGGCTGCCGGGACCGCCAGCGTCACCGGGTCACCCCCTCCTTCTTCTCGCCCTCCTCGTCCTCGGCTTCGCGGTCGCCGAGCTCGCGGTGGTCTACCTGCCGATCGGGCGCAACGCGTACTCGCTCACGCTCAACGAGATCCCGCTCGTCGTCGGTCTGTTCCTCGTGCCGCCGACGTACTTCGTCCTGGCCCGGCTGGTCGGAGCGGCGGTGCCGCTGGCCTGGCGCAACCGGCGCAGCCTGCGCAAGCTGTGCTTCAACCTGGCGCAGTACGCACTCGAGGCGGGAACCGTCGTTGCGGTCTACCACCTGGTGCTCGCGGGCGCGCCACCGCTCGGGCCGCGCGGCTGGCTGGCGGTCGCCGTGGCAGTGGTGTGCAGCGACGTCCTCGGGACGGTCCTGATCACCCTGGTCATCGCCGCGCACACCGGGACCCGGCCGGAGCTGCAGCGCGACGTCGTCAGCCTGGGGCCGGTCGCGCCGTTGGTGAACGCCAGCTTCGCCCTCGTGCTGGTCTACGTGATCACGGTCGACTGGCGGGCCGTCTGGACCGTCGGCGTCGTCGTGGCGGTGCTGGTGCTGGCCCAGCGCGCGCAGCACGGCCTGCGCCGCCGCACCGAGAGCCTTGAGCAGCTCGGCCTGTTCACCAGCGAGGTCGGCGGACAGCTCGACGTCGATGCGGCCGCCACGGCAGCGCTGGGCTGGATGAGCCGGGTGCTCAAGGCCGAGGTCGTCGAGCTCGCCGTCCACGACGGCTTCGCCGGGAGCCGCCGTCGCTGGGTCGCCCGCTATGCCGCGCCGGCCGTCGAGTCGGACGGCGACCCGCTCGCGTCGGCCATCGCACCGTGGCTCGTCGACGGCCCGTTGCTCGTCCGGCGTCGGAGCCGGGACCGCGCACTCGCCGCCGCCGTGCGGACGGCAGGCCTGCGTGACGCGATGGCCATGCCACTGATGGGCGACGGCGAGGTCATGGGTACGCTGCTGGTCGGCGACCGGCTCGGCGACGTCGAGACGTTCGCCCCTGGCGACCTTCGTCAGCTGCAGTCGCTGGGCAACCACCTCGCCCTGACCCTGCGCAACGCTCGCCGTGCCGACCTGATCCGGGAGCAGGCGCAGGACCAGCTGCGCCGATCACTGCACGACGACCTCACCGGACTGCCCAACCGTCGGCACCTCGAGCAGCGGATGGCCGAGGTCGCCCGCGCGGGCGGTCGAGCCAGCGTGATCCTGCTCAACCTCGACCGCTTCAAGGACATCAACGACACCCTCGGGCACTCCACCGGCGACGCACTGCTGCGCATGGTCGCGGACCGGCTGAGCCGCAGCGCGCCCATCGAGTCCATGGTCGCCCGGCTCGGTGGAGACGAGTTCGGGGTCCTGCTCCTCACCCCCGCCGACGTCACGACGGCCAGCGTGGTCTCGATGGTCAGGCACTCGTTCTCACTGCCGTTCGAGCTCGACGACCTGCAGGTCGCGGTCGACGCCAGTGTCGGGCTCGCGACGACCGGCGCGGATGGTGAGTCCGCGGACCTGCTGCGGCGGGCCGACATCGCGATGCACGCCGCGAAGACCCGGCGTACCGGCCTCGAGACCTACCGCCTGGAGCTCGAGGGCGGGAGTCCGCAACGCCTGACCGTCCTCACCGATCTTCGGCAGGCGGTCACCCGCGGCGAGCTGACGGTCCACTTCCAGCCCAAGCTCCGGCTGCGTGACGGCGAGGTGGTCGGCGCCGAGGCACTGGTCCGTTGGGATCATCCGCAGCGCGGCTTCATCGGCCCGGACGAGTTCATCCCGGTCGCCGAGCACAGCGGGCTGATCACGCCGCTCACCTTCGCCGTCCTCCGCCAGGCGCTGGACGCGTGTGCGACCTGGCGGCGCGGCGGCCGCGAGCTCGGGGTGGCCGTAAACATCTCCCCGCGCAGCCTGCTGGATCCGGCGTTCGTCGACGAGGTGGCCCGGGCGCTGGCAGCGGTCGAGGTGCCCGCGTCGGCCGTCACCCTGGAGATCACCGAGTCCAGCCTGATGGCCGAGCCGGAGCGAGCCATCGAGGCGATGCAGCGGCTGACGTCACTGGGCCTGCACCTGTCGATCGACGACCTGGGAACCGGGTACTCCTCGCTGTCCTACTTGCAGCGCCTGCCCGCCTCGGAAGTGAAGATCGACCGGTCGTTCCTGCGACCCGGCGACCCGGCCGGGGACTCCTTCGCCATCGTGGGCGCCATCGTCGACCTGGGGCACCGGCTCGGCCGGCACGTGGTGGCGGAGGGAGTCGAGGACGAGGCCACCTGGCACCGCCTCCAGAGACTGGGATGTGACACCGCCCAGGGCTACTGGATGAGCCGGCCGCTGGCGGCTGAGGACTTCACCTCCTGGCTGTCTCAGTGGCAGCCGCCCGGTGTCGCGAGGCTGCGGGCGATGGCCTGAGGCCTGGTACGGCCGACGTCGGCGCGGTTGGATCGGGACGAGCGGGCCGACCGGCCCGCAGGCGGGAGGCCCCCAATGGCCGGCACGGTCGCACGCGTCACGGAGATCAGCGCGAAGTCGGACACCAGCTTCGAGGACGCGGTCAAGGTCGCCGTCGACAGGGCGAACGAAACCCTGCGTGGCGTCACCTCGGCATGGGTGAAGGAGCAGGAGGTCGAGATCAGCGGCGGGTCGATCACCGGCTACAAGGTGAACCTGCTGGTCACCTTCGTCCTGGAGTAGTCAGGGAGTAGTCAGGGAGTAGTCAGGGAGTAGTTAGGGAGTAGCCCGCTCGGCCAGGCCGGGGAACGGGACGCTGCCGCCGCGCCACAGCGCCGCTTCGACGGCGGCGTCCCGCAGGCCCTCGGTCGCCAGCCCGCGCAGGTCACCGGTGAGGGCGAGCACCGCGTCCGCCCAGACGGCGGCGAGCCGCTCCTCGAGCAGCGTGGCCAGGACGAGTGCGTCGTCGGCCGTCTGGACCGGTGCCGGGAGGGCGTACGTCGCCGCCGACGCGACGGGAACGCCGCTCCGCTCGGTCACCAGCCCGGCGAGCCGGTCACGCTGATCGCGGTGCCGGCCCCAGACCCGCAGCGCGCGCCTGCGCGCCGCTCCGCCGAGGTGGGCGCCGGCCACGCCGTAGCCGTAGACCACGGCGTGCTCGGCGGCGAGCACCTCCTGCAGCACCTCGAGCGGGCGGGTGCGCCTCCGCGTCGTCAGGTGTCGCTCGCACGCTCGAGC
>JBOGDX010000317.1:0-4405 GCA_050743225.1 Actinomycetes bacterium
GGTCGGCACCGGCGGGCACCAGGCGGTCGACCAGCCCGATGCGCTCGGCCTCATCCGCGTCCAGCCGGCGCCCGGTGAAGACGAGGTCGGCGGCCCGCGAGCTGCCGACCCGCCTGGGCAGCAGCTGGGTGCCGCCGCCGCCGGGGATCACCCCCACGGTGACCTCGGGGAGGCCGAGCACGGCGGTCTCGTCGGCGACGATCAGGTCGCACGACAAGGCCAGCTCGAGCCCGCCGCCGAGGGCGAAGCCGTGCACGGCAGCGACGGTAGGGACCGGCAGCTCGAGGATGCCGCCGAAGGCTGCGCGGAAGTGCGGGCGCTGCGCCATGAGGTCTGCGTCGCTGAACGTGTTGCGCTCCTTGAGGTCCGCGCCGACGCAGAACGCCTTGTCCGACGCGGAGGAGACGACGACGGCACGCACCCCGTCGTCGGCGGCCAACGCGGCCGTCGCGGCGGCGATGTCCCGGGCCATCGCGGTCGACAGCGCGTTGTGCGCCTCGGGGCGGTCGAGGACCAGCTCCACGACGTGGCCGTCGTGACCACGCAGGGTCACGTGGTCGTACGACGGGTGCGGGCTCATGTGCGCCGAGGCTAACGCGTGCGGCGCACCACCCCGGGACGCACCAGGCCCATCCCGCGGACCGCGCGGGTCCGCTCGACATCGAGGGCGAACCGGTCGTCGCCCTCAAGCTCCTGAGCGGTGTCGCTGTCGACCAGCACCGTGCCGGGTGCCGCCTGAGCTGTGAGCCGGCTCGCGAGGTTGACCGTCCGGCCGAAGACGTCCCCCATGCGCGTGAGCACGGTCCCGGTCGCGATCCCGACGCGTATGTCGGGCAGCACGGGGTCCTCGGCCATCGTCTCGGCGAGCTCCAGCCCGATCGTGGCCGCGTCGGCAGCCGAGTCGGCGACGAACAGGACCTCGTCGCCGACGGTCTTGACCAGCCGGCCGTGGCCGCCCGCGATGACGTCGGCCGAGCACCGGCCGAACCGGTCCACCAGCGCTGCCAGCTCGCGTTCCTCCAGCTTCTGCGACAGCCGGGTGTAGGACACCAGGTCGGCGAATCCCACCGAGAGGCGTTCGGTCACGGTCTCCCGCGCGGCACCGGCGAGGGCCCGGCCCGACACGGCGGCGAGCTGCCTTCGCCAGATGTAGCCGAGCAGCTGCTCGAGGTCCTCGAGCCGCGCGGTGGTCAGCTCGACCGCCGTGCGGGTGGCGTCCTCGACGGACAGCCCCTGTTCGTCGACCAGGTGCTCGACGAGCGCGTCGACCAGCCACTCGGCCAGCCGGGCCGCCTGGTGCCCCATCGCGCGGGTGACGCTGACCGCGAGCTCGTCGTCGAGGACGCCGTCACCGACCAGCCCGAGCAGCCTGCGCAGCGCGGTCAGGTCGCCGTCGGTGAAGGCGACGACGTCGCCCATGTCGGGGAAGCCGATCGCACGCCAGAGCCGGCGGGCGTACGGCACGGGAACCCCTGCCGCCTCGGCGACCTCGTCCCGACGGTACCGTCGCGGCCCGCCGAGCAGCCGCTCCTCGATCTCGTCAGGGGACGACGAGGGCCAGTCGTCAGCTCGGCTCACGTCGACGGCGTTCCTCGTCGGCCTCGGCCAGGCGGTAGACGTCGCGCTGGACCTCCTCGACCCGGGGGACGTCGCGGAGGACGAGCTGCCCGCGCTCGCCGGCCGACTCCACGACGAGCGTCCCGCATCCGAGCAGCCGCTCGAGCAGGCTGCTGTGCTCGAACGTCACGTCGTTCACCCGGGACAGCGGCATGTCGCGGCCGAGCCTCGCGATGACGCCGACGCGGGTGATCAGACGACGGTCGGTGACGACGTACGACGTGGTGATCCAGACCAGGAACGGCCATACGACCCACTTCAGGAGGATGACGCCGGCGACCACGATCACGGTGAGCCGGAGCCAGACCTGCGCGTCGCCGCCGGGCATCACGGCCGCGGCGTAGGTCGCGAGGGGGCTGACGACGAGGAGCACCAGGACCGGCCAGGCCATCTCTTTCCAGTGCGGGCGCATGGCCATGACGACCTCTTCGCCCTCGCCGAGCAGCTTCTTGGGGATCCCGGTCACGCCGCGAATCCTGCCAGCCGGACGGGGCCGGATGAGGGATGTTCAGCGGACGTGCACGACGTCGCCGGCGCCCAGAGCATGCACCGTCTCGCCGTCGTCCACCAGCAGCCGGCCCGCGCCGTCGACGTCGACCGCCCGCCCGGTGCAGACACCGCCGCCGGGCAGGTGCACCGTCACGTCGCGACCGAGCGTGGCGCAGGCCTGCCGGTATTCGCGGTGCAGCCCGACGGCATCTGCGTCGCCGTCGGCGCTTGCCCAGGAGCGGTACCGGACCTCGAGGTCGCGCAAGACGGCGCGCAGGACGGGTTCCCGGTCGACCACCTCGGACCCGGCGAGCCGCAGCGACGTGGCGGTCGGCACCGGCAGCTCGTCCGCCCGCGTCGAGACGTTGATCCCGATGCCGACCACGACGGCGTCGCCGGTCACCTCGGTCAGCAGGCCGCCCACCTTCCGGTCCCCGACGAGGACATCGTTCGGCCACTTGACGGCGACGGCGAGCCCGCTCAGCCTGCGCAGGGGCGTCGCGACCGCGAGGCCGGCGAGCAGCGGGAGCCACCCCCAGCGGCTCCGGGTCGCGCTCGGCGGGCGCAGCAGCACCGAGAAGGTCAGACCCGAGCGGGCGGGGGCGGTCCAGATCCTGTCAGCGCGCCCGCGCCCCGCCACCTGGTGCTCGGCGACGACGACCAGCCCCTCCGCCGCCCCGGCCGTGGACTCGGCGACGACGTCGGCGTTCGTCGAGGCGGTCTCGTCGACCACCCGCACCTCGGACCAGATGCCGTCCGCCACGACCAACGCCGACCGCAGCGCGCGCTGGCTCAACGGCGGCCGGTCAAGGTCTCGCCAAGGACTAGTCACCACACACCCGGGATGCGCCCGTTCGGGTCCTGCCGGGATCAATCGGGTTCGCGGCCGGGCCGACAACAACGGCGAGGGTTCCGGCCCTTGACGGAGCCACGGCCGACTGGAGCATCACCATGAGTCTGCACCCGGGGACCCGCGACGCCCGACTCACCCTTCGCATCCTCACCACCGCCGTCGCTCTCGCCCTCGGGGGCACCCTGCTGCAGGCCCCGCCCGCCGCGGCCGCCAAGTCCCGACCCGCGATCAGTCTGCGGTTCTTCGGCGTGCACCACATGGGTTTGCTGGCGGAAGGAGCGGTCGGCTGGCCGCAGGCGCCGGTGGGCTCGGTCCGGCTGTGGGACAACGGGGTGTCCTGGCGTGACCTCGAGGTCGCGCCGGGTGTCTTCGACTGGACCCGCGTCGACGCGTTGATGGCCAAGGCCCGTGCCAACGGGGCCACGGTGCTGCTCGTGCTCGGCCAGACTCCGGTGTTCCACTCGACCCAGCCGGATGTGCCGTCCTGGTACGGGCCCGGAGCCGCGGCGATGCCGACCAACACCGCTTGGGTCAACTACGTGCGCGCCGTGGCGGAGCGCAACCGCACCGTGTGGGGCGGCGTCGCCGACTTCCAGGTCTGGAACGAGGCGAACGTGATCGGCTTCTGGGCGGGGACCCCGAGACAGATGGCGCAGCTGACGGAGTGGACCGATGCCGCGCTGCGGTCGGTGGACCCCTCGGCGACGCTCGTGGCACCCGCCTTGGTGACGCGGCTTTCCGGCCAGCGAGCGTGGGTCAAGGCGTTCTACAAGCAGAAAGTGCGGCGCAAGAACGTCAGTGAGTACGTCGATGCGCTCTCGCTGCAGCTGTACCCGCTCGCGGGGGGCACGCCCGAGGCGTCGATGGAGCTGCTCTCGGCGGTCCGCGCGGTGCTGCGGCGCTACCGGGTGTCGAAGCCGATCTGGAACACCGAGGTGAACTACGGCCTGGTCGGCGGCCCGCAGAACGGCACGCTCGCTCGACCGCTCCCGGCGGCCGGCCAGGTGGGCAACGTCATCCGCACGTACGTGCTGAACGCGCAGAACGGGGTGTCACGCGTCTACTGGTACGCCTGGGACCTGCTCGGGATGTCGAACACCCCGATGGTCGCCGAGGACCGGGTCACGCTGACGCCGGCCGGCCAGGCGTACGTGACCGTCCGGTCCTGGCTGCTCGGCACGCGTCCCGCCGGATGCACGGTGGCCCGGAACAAGACCTACACGTGCACGTTCCGCTCCGGGCGGAAGGTGCTGCGCGTGGTGTGGAACCCCAAGCGCAGCTTGCCCTACGTCCTGCCGCGCGGGACCAGGACCTTCGTCACCAGCGACGGGGATGCGTCCAGCGCCAAGGACCGCAAGCGGCTCAGGGTGGGGCCGGTGCCGGTCTTGCTCCGCGGCAGCCGCTGACTAGTCTTCGGCGGGTGAGCAGCGCCGGATCCTCCGAGGC
>JBOGDX010000318.1:0-4393 GCA_050743225.1 Actinomycetes bacterium
CTGCTCACCGACGACGAGATCGTCCGGCTGGTCTCGGTCGCGGTGGGTCAGGGGGTCGACGAGGTCCGGTTCACCGGGGGCGAACCGCTGCTCCGCCGGGGGCTGGTCGGCATCGTCGAGCGGGTGGGGGCGCTGTCCCCCAGGCCACGGATGTCGCTGACGACCAATGGCATCGGACTGGCCCGCATCGCCGGCTCCCTTGCCGAGGCTGGTCTCGACCGCTGCAACGTGTCGCTCGACACGCTGCAGCGGGAGCGCTTCGTGCGGATCGCCCGGCGGGACCGGATCGCGGACGTCTTCGCCGGACTCGCGGCGGCCGTGGACGCGGGCCTCGCCCCCGTCAAGGTCAACGCGGTGCTGACCCGTGGGGTCAACGACGACGAAGCCGTGCCTCTGTTGCGATGGGCCCTGGGGGAGGGCTACCTGATGCGGTTCATCGAGCAGATGCCCCTCGACGCCCAGCACGGTTGGCATCGCGAGCAGATGGTCACTGCCGACGAGATCCTGGCCGCGCTGTCCGGCGCCTTCGACCTGACCCCTGTCGGCGCGGAGGAGCGCGGCAGCGCACCTGCCGAGGAGTGGCTGGTCGACGGGGGACCCGGCCGGGTGGGCGTGATCGGGTCGGTGACCAGGCCATTCTGCGGTGCATGTGACCGGGTCCGCCTCACCGCCGACGGGCAGCTGCGCAACTGCCTGTTCGCCCGCGAGGAGTCGGACCTGCGGACCGCGCTGCGCAGCGGCGCCAGCGACGACGACCTGGCGGCGCGCATGCAGGCCGCGATGCTTGCCAAGCGGGCCGGCCACGGCATCGACGACCCCGGCTTCCTCCAGCCCTCGCGGCCGATGTCAGCGATCGGCGGCTGAGCCGGCCCAGTCCGACAGCGGCACCGTCTCGCGCAGGAAGCCGCGGGTCTGGAGGAACGATCCGAGCGACTCTCGGTGCTCCTCGCACGACGCCCAGGCCTTGCGCCGCTCGGGCTGATGCAGCTTGGGGTTGTTCCACGCGTGCACCCAGACCGCAGCCGCCCGGCAGCCCTTGGCGGAGCAGATCGGCGAGGCGTCGTCGCTGCTCACCGGGTCGCGACCTGGGTCCAGAGCGGGGAGCTGCGCAGGCAGCGCCGACCGGGCGATGCCGGGCAGCCACGGGGGGAGCCGCCCGGCATCGCGCTCGAGGCATCGCCGCAGCAGGGGACTGCGCAGCGCTGCAGCGCGAGTATTGCACGGTTTGATGTCACATCATGTCCCGGACCCGCCGATCGCCCGGCGGTCGCCCGATAGATCCGATTCGGGCAGATCGATCGTGCGTTCGCGGCCCCCGTTGGCGAACACCACGGACAGGTACGGCAGCACCAGCGCCGCCGCGATCAGCACCCAGCGCAGCCACCCGTCCGCAACGACAGCGAGCACGAAGCACACCGTGCGGATGCCCATGGAGATCAGGTAGCGACGAGCTCGGCTGTCGACGTCCTCGCGAACGCCCCGCCGCGCCCCGGTGATCTGGTAGACCGGCTCCCGCGTTCCACCGCGGCGCTTGCCCGCCGGTCGGAACCGAGCCGTGGTCACCTGTTCACACTAGTCGTCCGGTCCAGCGTCCCGCGCCGTCCGCAGTCGAGGAGAGCACATGAGCAACCGCACCTACCGAGTGACGGAGATCGTCGGAACCTCCGAGCAGGGGGTCGACGAGGCCATCCGCAACGGCATCACGCGGGCGGGGCAGACGCTGCGCCACCTCGACTGGTTCGAGGTGACCCAGGTGCGCGGTCAGGTCGTGGATGGCGTGCCGCAGCACTTCCAGGTCGGCATGAAGATCGGCTTCCGACTCGAGGACGCCTGACCGCGGACGTTTGCTGGAGTTCCCTGCCTAGCGCGGTGCCGTCGCCTGCCGGACCATTTGCGTGCAGCGCATGCAGTCCGCTCCCGTTGATCCGAGGTACGGAATGGCGGGGAAGATCGCCCACTGTCGGATGTTGACGCCGCAGAGGGCGTGGGCGCTCGGAGAGCGGTCGGGCTGGCTGAGCGCGACGGCATGCCGAACGCCCACGGGCGTCCAGTCCAGAACGATCGCGGCTGAACCGGCGGGGGGACGGGCTTCTCGGCGCTGGTCCTGAGTCGTGACGACGACGGTCGGTTTCCGCCCGGCGTCGGGCAGCCTTTCGCGGACCCCATGTGCTGCGGCCACCATTGCCCCCCTCGTTGGTCACGCCGGCCGGCGTTACCAAAAAGGTCCGCCTGGCCTGGTCCGGAGTCAATGGCCCGCTCTGACCAGTGGGCGTACCATCCACGCGGCGGTCGCGGCTGATCCTCTGCCTCAGCGGCGAGCTGGACATGATGAGCGCGCCTGGCATCCGGGACCGGCTGCGGCAAGTCATCGCGGAGCACACGGCGGGACCCGTTGTGGTCGACGCCGCTTACGACGCCTTCGACACCGACGACATGTTGAAGTCGCCCACCCGCCAGGTGGGCATGGACGTCCGGGTGAAGTAGTCGCCGAACTCCCGGGCCAGGGTCCGCTCGGTCAGCCCCACCTCGCCGAGCCGGCCCAGCAGGTCCACCGGGCTCTCGTTGAAGCGGAAGTTGTTCACCTCGGCGACCACCTCGCCCCCCTCGACGAGGTAGACGCCGTCGCGGGTCAGGCCGGTGAGCAACAGCGTCTGCGGGTCGACCTCGCGGACGTACCACAGGCAGGTGAGGAGCAGCCCTCGTGACGTGTCGGCCACCATGTCGTCCAGGGAGCGGGTGGCCTGCCCGGAGGACATCAGCAGGTTGTCGACTCCCGGCGTGAAGGGCAGGCCGGTCATCTCCGCCGAGTGCCGCGTCTGGATCAGCGCCTTGAGCTCGCCGTCGGCGATCCAGTCGGTGGCGGTGACGGGCAGCCCGTTGTCGAAGACGGACTGTGAGGCGGCCGAGGTCGTCGCGAACACTGTCGGGTGGCACTCGATGCCGGGTTCGTGGGGGTCGCTCCACAGCCGTAGCGGGGCCGCGGCGAGCCGCTCCCCGACGCGGGTGCCGCCGCCCTTGCGGCTGAACACGGTCCGGCCGTCGTCTGCCTCGCGCGCCACGGCCGTCCAGTAGAGGTAGACAAGCAGGTCTGCGACCGCGCTCGGTGGGAGCAGCGTCTCGTAGCGTCCTGCCTCGAGCTCGACCCGTCGCTGGGCCCAGCCGAGACGACGGGCAAGCTCGGCGTCGACGGCGGCGATGTCCACGTCGAGGAAGTCGCGGGTTCCCTGCCCGATCCAGGACGAGCGGGTCCAGTCCGCGGCCAGCTTCCCGGTGACCTCGATGCGACCGGTGGGCTGGGCGTGGCGGACCCGGACGCCGGTGGACGTACCAAGGTAGGCCGTGGAGATCTGGTGCTCCGCGAAACCGAAGAGCTCCCTGCCCTGGGACCGGGCGCGCCCGAAGACGTCACCGAGTGCGGGGGCCAACGAGGAGAAGACGCCGATCGACGTCTCGGCGGGAAGGTCCTCCCAGCCGATGCCCGAGTTGGGTACGTCCGCAGGCTCGGCCAGCGGCCGCGCGTCCTCTGCTGACCGGGCCTCCAACGTCCGGGCCTCGGCTTCCGCCGCGCGAACCAAGGACTCGACGTGGCCGAGGTCGACGTTGCTGCGGGAGAGGACGCCGGTGGCCGTGCCGTCAGACCCGCCGACCGTGGCGATGACGGTGAGCTGCCGCCCACGCATCACGCCGTTGGTGGTCAAGGTGTTGGCGGCCCACCGGATGTTGGTGTCGCTCGTCTCCTCGGCGATGACGACGCAGCCGTCGGTCTCCGACAGCGCGAGGGCGCGCTCGACGACCTCCTGTGGCTTCACGTCGGTGCTCATCGCCCTGCCTCCGTCTGGGTGTTGAGGATCCGTATGCCGCGGAACAGCGTCGACGGGCAACCGTGGCTGACCGCAGCGACCTGTCCGGGCTGACCCTTGCCGCAGTTGAACGCCCCGCCCAGCACGTAGGTCTGGGGCCCACCGACGGCCTCCAACGACCCCCAGAAGTCGGTCGTCGTCGCCTGGTAGGCGACGTCGCGCAGCTGCCCGGCGAGCCGGCCGTTCTCGATCCGGAAGAACCGCTGCCCGGTGAACTGGAAGTTGTACCGCTGCATGTCGATGGACCAGCTCTTGTCGCCGACGATGTAGATGCCGCGGTCCACACGTGAGATGAGCTCCTGGGTGGACGGGCCCTCAGCGGCTGGTTGCAGGGACACGTTGGCCATGCGCTGCATCGGCACATGCCCCGACGAGTCGGCGAATGCGCAGCCGTTCGACCGGCCCAGGTCCTTGAGCCGCGCCATGGCGCGATCGAGCTGATAGCCGACGAGCACGCCGTCGCGGACGATGTCCCACGACTGTCCGGCGACGCCCTCGTCGTCGTAGCCGATGGTGGCCAGGCCGTGCTGAGC
>JBOGDX010000319.1:0-4378 GCA_050743225.1 Actinomycetes bacterium
TCGCTGTCGGGATACCAGCCGGCAGGTGCTTTTTCAGACATGAGAGTTCCCCCAATTTCAAAGAGTTCTAGGCTTTGGGCGCCTCAGAATCGGCGCAACCTTCGGAAGCATATGGACGCCCGGACGCGATTGGCGCCGAACATCACAAACCAGTCACATCGAGTGCGGAAGATGGCTCACTCGGACTAGGTGACTTGACTGGTCGCCTGCGCGCCGGATGCGTTCGACAGCTATTGACCGCTGATCAGCAAGACTTCACGCCGCTTCCTGAGCCCCACTCGCAACGGTCAACTCGCGTCGGACCGCTCTTTCGCAGGAAAGCCGTGTCGCCAGCGTTGTTCCACACGTACCAGTTTCTGTCCCAATAGAGGTCCGTCCGCGAGTCGGTGCCAGAGCCGAGGAGGGTCCGCAGGGCGCTGTCGCGGCCGTCGATGCTCGCCGCCGAAACGCCTCTGGTGGCGGAGAGGTATCGCCAAGCGAAGCCGTCGATCTGCTTGGACGACGGGGCACGTTCGTGACCGTGCGGGAACCATCGCCGAATGGCGACAGTCTCATCGTCCTCAGGATCCTGTTCGACGATCAGCTGAACGTGGAGGGATTCGGTCTCCCCGTCCTCCTCAACGTGGATCTCGCTGGTGAACAGCGTCCGCTCGGCGTCAGTGAAGTCGGCGAGTTTCACATCGACGACCAGTGCTGCGTCCTTGTCGGCGATGTCGTCTTTGCTCAAGCGTTGTTAGAGCGAGCCGGTGCTGGCGCCGAGCACCATGCTGAGAAGTCGCAAGATGGACGTCTTGCCCACGTCGTTCGCGCCGACGATCACCGCGTGCTGTCGGATGGGAAGGTCGAGATCGTGGATCCGGCTGTGGTTCTTGATGGCGATTGCCGTGACTCTCACGTCGGCGCCCTCTTTCGTCCTGGTCTCCGGCGTTGGCTCCGGATCACTTCTCAACCTAGCTGTTGTATCTCCTGAGGATGGTGACACCTTTCGGCCGCTCGACGACCGCGTCATACCACCGCGAATGCCAGCGTCGATGGCGACGGCGATGAGCGTCGTCGGGTAGGGGCTCGACGAAGAACCACTTTGACGGACGGTCGAGTCCTCGGACGGGGACGGATGAGGGTCGTTTCGTCAACGATCGGTGCCTGAGGCCCGCCAGTCTTCGCTGCATCTCGACATGTCCGCAAGCCGATCCGACACCGAGCCGCGGGACCATCCAGCTCAGGCTCATCGTCCTGGCCGCATTGATCGCGATCCACTCCGCGGGTCGCGCAACTGATCTTCGCCTGGCACCTCCCGGCCAATCACGGGCACCAGCGGCTGCGCTCGTCGGGAACGGTTGGCCCCAGCCACCCGTGTCCCTGAATTGGCGAAGGGCCCTTGAGAGTATGAGTCGCAAGGGCCCTTCTGTGTGATCGGTACCGGTGACGCTCCCGATCGGCGACTCTTCTCTTCTGGACTCGGCAGCCTCGTCACCCTGCCGCCGCGAAGGGTTGCCCCTCCGTGTGGTCCTTCTCTTCCGAGTCGTCCCGACCCCCTTGCGGGGCTCGTAGGGACATGTCTACGCCTGGGCTAGGACGGCTGCAAGGGACCTTGGTCCTTGGATCTCGGCCCCCATACGGACGGCGTGCTGTCCCCGAACCCGGCCGCTTCTGAGCACCGTTGCTCCCACTCTGGCTGACACCGTCGGTATGGTCCGCGTCCGGATGCCACGCGGGCACACGGCAGGTACCCGCCGGTCCACATGCCCGGAACCTGGGCCACAGATCGACAGGCTCCCAAGCGCAGACCCTCTGCCGGGCCGGGGACCAAAGTCCCACCGGGTCGGTACGCGCGCCCCTGCCGCCTCGACATTCTCGGGACGGACGGTGAGGGTGGAGCAGCGTTCCTGCGTCAGCTTCGCTAATGAGAGGTGATTTCGATGACGAGGATGCGATTCTCAGAACGCACACCCATACACCACCCACGCCTGGCGTGGTGGGCGGTCGGAATGGCGGGCGCTGCCGCAGTCATGTACGCGGTCGGGCTGTCGGTGCTCGGCACCGTTGGCTTCGAGGCCAATGACGAGGACTTCGACACCTGGCAGAAGGTCGTGGTAACGGGCGGCCTGTTCGGCGGGATTGCGACGTCTGCAGCTGCGTTCGTACTCGCGGTCGTGGAGAAGTTCCGGCACGATCGGTGGCTGCTGCTGTGGATCCCGTTGCTGTTGGGTCCGGCGATCATCATCTCCTTCCCGTTCTGGTTCGAGTGAGCGATCCACGCCACCAATGCTGGCCGGCGAGGTGGCTGGCTCGGCTCTGCGGCCCCGTGACCAGGGCCAAGCCAAGCCGTCACAACCGCCGCCGCGTGTCGCAGTTGGGCCCAGATCAGCCAGGGCTGCGACTCAGGTCTGCAGATGGCCAGTCGCGATCGAGCCACCCTGTCCCAGATGCGTGCCCTGGCCCCGCTGAACCTGGCCATCAACCACCTCGACGACAACAAGGACGCCACTGACCTCGTGCCTGCAACCTTCCAAGATAGGGCCCGTTCGGGGCTCCGCGCACCCGCACATGGTGGACATGGTGGATTGAGTCGGCAATACCGGTGGTCCTAATCTCGGGCGGCACGGTTGGCGACGGCGGTGCGTCAGATGGCTCAGGCCAACTACGGAGGCGACCTCGACGCCCTATTGGAGTCGACGTCGACGGCTACGGAACGGCCCAGCACGGCGTCACCGGTGAGCTGCTCGTCAACCAACGGGGCGACCCGGTGCACCCGCGCGTACTCGAACGGGCATGGAGCAAGGCACGTGACGGCGTGATCGCCCAGCAGGGGAAGTCGCGGACGCCAGTCGCGGACCGGCTTCCAACACGTGCCCGCCTCCACGACACGCGCCACACGTACGCGAGCGTGCTCATCGACAGCGGAGCCAGCGTCAAGGTCGTGCAGGCTCGCCTGCGCCACGCGTCAGCCACCACGACGCTCAACACGTACTCGCACATGATGAGCGACTCCGACGAGGCTTCACGCCGTGCCATCGACGCCGTGATGGACGCCTACCCGACTGACGACGCGATGGGCCAGACGAGCGGGTAGATGGAGGTCTGGGCCAAACGACCAGCTCGACAAGGAAACGCCCCGGAGGATCGACTTCCGGGGCGTTTCACAATCTCACGCGGATCTTCTGCGGATTCTCGCCAGTCTGCGGACGATGTTTACGCAGGTCAGCGCCGTATTGCGGTCTAGATATCGTAGTAGAGCTCGAACTCCCCAGGCGGTGTTGGCAGGGGTTGGGGATCTCGGGAAAACACCGTTTGACCTCCGCAAACGCTGATTTCGCGGGTTGGCCGGTGACGGCTGGTTTCGGCCCCGAACGGCTTTCCTGCGGTATCACTGCGGTACGTGAGGAGCCGCTATGAGTCTGGGGAAGCGTCGCATCGGTCTGCAAGCTCCTTGAGGACCCGGCGCTCACTCGCGTTGGTCTTGCCGTCGATCTCAGCAACCTTCGTGCCTATCTCGACGAGGTCGGAGAGGTCTCCAGTCGCTGCGTCGAGACGACGCCAGACGGCATCAGGTTCGACCTCCACGACTTGCGCGAGTTCGTCGTCCATCACTTGATGCCGCTCGTGGGCCAGCCTTGTCAGGTGGCGCATGAGTAAGGCTTCGTCGTCGGAAATCTTGGCGTCGGCGTTGATGACGAGCCAAGCAACCCACAGCATCAGTTGCGGGTGCTTGGTGCGATCAGTCAGCGTGGTTGCGACCTCAATCACGCGGGCCTCATTCCGGAACACGGCCCGCGCGTGCCTTCCGGTGATCTGGGTTGTGTACCGGTTCACGAGGACTGCAAGTGGTACGCCGACGAGCGGGATCCCGACCTTGATGACAGTGCGCTGGAGTAGAAACTTGCCGACCACGGGCAGCCCCTTCGCTGCTGCCAGGACGCCCTTCGAGTAGAAGCGCTTGATCAAGGGCCGCACGAGGACGGGGACCACCTTCACAACACCTTCGCGTGCAACCTCGCCTCCCTTGATGGTGAAGGCGACGCGGATGAGCTTCCACAGGTCATCAGGGTCAGACAGGTCGAGCGGGAGTCGGTAGAGGACTGCGATGTCGTAGGCCAGTCGAAGCTGGAGTTGGGTGATGTATGCGACGTCAACCATGACGGTCGCGACAGCGGCTGGGACGACTATCGGAGAGGCTCCGCCTGCGGATCCAATCGTTGCGGCGATGGCAACTGTGTACGCACTCGCGGATAGGCCACCTTCGATGGCGGCGTAGCGGGACGCCATCTTGATCCGCTGATCGACGATGCCGTCCGCCGGGACGCCCTTGTACTTCTCCTGGAAGTAGGCCCAATCGACCGTGGTGGTGTACGATTTCATCGCGTGAGACAGGAGCTTG
>JBOGDX010000320.1:0-4378 GCA_050743225.1 Actinomycetes bacterium
CCACTGGCACACCGGCGGTCATCAGCTCGCGCACGCGCGTCGTTCCGCGACGCACCAGCCCGCGGTCGCCGCGCCCCTGCAGCACCAGGTTCGTCACCGGATTGGACACGACCGTGATGCCCGCGCGGACGCAGCCCGCGATCACCCGCTCCGCGTAGGCGTCGTCGGCAGCCGCGAGCGCGCAGACATGGCCGACCGTCACCCGGCCCTGCCAGCCGGTGCGCTCCGTCTCGTCCACGACCATCGCCAGCGTGCGGACCGTGCCGTCGTCGGTCTCGTCGACGTGCATGTCGACGTCAGCGTCGAAGCGCCGAGCCAGCTCGAAGCACACCCGGACGTGCTCGCGCTGGTCATCCTCGGTCGTCTCCCAGTGCGGCATGCCGCCCACGACCGCCGCACCGGCCGTCATCGCCGCGGCCATGAGGTCCGCGGTGCCCGGGTCCCGCAGGATCCCCTCCTGCGGGAAGGCGACGACCTGTACCTCGGCGATGTCCGCGCAGTCGTGTGCAGCCGCCACCACACCCTCGAGCGGCACGAGGCCGCCGATCGTGTCCACGTCGACGTGCGAGCGCAGCCGGGTCGTGCCCGTCAGCACCGACGACTCGATGACAGCGCGCGCCCGGCGTCGTACGTCCTCGACGTCGTAGACCCGCTTTGCTGCCCGGCCCGCCTCGATGGCCGCCTGGAGCGTGCCGTCGTGCTCGGCCAGCTGGTCGCGGACGAGCACCTTGTCCAGGTGCACGTGCGTGTCCACGTACGCCGGCAGCAACAGGCCGGCCCGGGCCTCCACCCGGCCCGGCAGCCCGGCGCCAGCCCCCGGTCCGACCGCCTCGATGCGCTCACCGTCGATGACCACGTCCACCGGCGACCCGTCGGCCAGGGTCGCGCCCACAATCGCGTGCGCTGTCATGACCAGCAGTGTCGTGGCGGACGTGCCCGGGCGGGTCCGGTCGACGACAATGGCCCGGTGAGCCTCTACCGCGACGAGGGTGTCGTCCTGCGCACCCAGAAGCTCGGCGAGGCCGACCGCATCATCACCGTGCTGACCCGCTCCCACGGCCGGGTGCGTGCGGTCGGCAAGGGGGTGCGACGGACGCGGTCCAAGTTCGGGTCACGGCTCGAGCCCTTCACCCACGTCGACCTCCAGGTGTACGAAGGCAGGTCGCTCGACGTGGTGCAGCAGGCCGAGACCATCGCGCCGTACGGCGACCGGATCGTCGACGACTACGGCCGCTACACGGCGGGCACCGCGATGCTCGAGACGGCTGAGCGGCTGACCGCCGAGGAGAAGGAGCCGGCGGTGCAACAGTTCCTCCTCCTCGTCGGCGGGCTGCGGACGCTGGCCGACGGCGGCCACGCTCCGGGACTGGTGCTGGACGCATTCCTGCTGCGCTCGCTGGCCGTTGCGGGCTACGCCGCGTCGTTCGAGGACTGCGCGCGGTGCGCGCGACCCGGCCCCCACCCGTTCTTCAACGTGGCAGCGGGCGGGGCGGTCTGCGGCTCGTGCCGGCCAGGAGGGTCGGTGACCCCGGCTCGCGCGAGCCTCGACCTGCTCGCCGCACTGCTCACCGGCGACTGGGCGGCGGCCGACGCGAGCGACACCCGGCACCGTCGCGAGGCAAGCGGGCTGGTGGCGGCATACCTGCAGTGGCACCTCGAGCGGGGCCTGCGCTCGCTGCCCATGGTCGAGCGGACCTGAGCCCACCTGAGCACACCGACTTGTGCCCGGTGTGCTGGCGTCGGGGGCGGGCGTGACCTGACCGGGGCCTCCTCGTTGGGCAGCCGAGCCCTACCGAGGAGTAACAAATGCCGCGCGCTGCCGCCGTCGCCCTCTCCGCCGCCCTCGCGCTGGGCGGGCTCACGACGCCGGTCGGTGCCGCCGAGCCCGACGTGGGCGAGGTCCTCAACATCCTCCCGCCCGGCCAGTCCGGCACGGTGACGGCAGCGGACGCGGCGAAGGTCGCGGCGAGCGACCCCGAGAACCGGGTCGCGCGCGACGGCGAGAACGCCCCGCCGAACTTCGCGGACCAGCTCGAGATGTACGACGCGCTGAACACCGTCGACCCGGCCACGCTGACGGAGGCGGACCTGGGTCGTTTCTACAAGCCGGCCACCTTCGACGTGCCGGCCGAGCAGGTGCAACGTGTCGAGCGGCCTCGCCCCGGCGTGACGATCACGTGGGACACGTCCGGCGTGCCGCATGTGACCGGTGCCACGCGCGCCGACGTTGCCTACGGCGCCGGGTACGCCGGCACGCGGGACCGGATGTTCCTGCAGGACGTCCTGCGCCACGCCGGTGCCGCCCGGGCCGCCGAGTTCCTCGGCCCGACCGACGCCAACATCGCGATGGACCAGGAGCAGCTGCGCTCGGCGTTCTACACCCGCGAGGAGGCCGCTGCCCAGGTCGCTGCCCTCGCAGACCGCTACGGCGCCGAGGGGACCCGGATGGTCGCCGCCACGGACGCCTTCCTGGCCGGGATCAACGCGGGACAGGACGCGATGTGCCCGCTCGGCTCCCCGGTGGCCCCGGACTGCCCGGCCGAGTACGCCGCGCTCGGCAAGAGGCCGGAGCCGTGGAGCCGGGCGGACATCGTCTTCGTGGCCTCGCTCGTCGGCGGCATCTTCGGCAAGGGCGGTGGCGGGGAGTTCGCCAACGCCCGCTGGCTGCAGCAGCTGCAGGCCGAGCTCGGCGAGACGGACGGCCGGGCGGTGTACGACGACCTGCGCGGACGCCAGGACGCCGAGGCACCGACCACCGCGTCCACGGCGTTCCCATACGGCGGCGCCGGCGGCGTGGACCCGGCCCAGCCGGGCGTCGCGCTGCCCGACCTCGACGGCGAGACCGGCACCGGCACCGGTGCCGACGCCGGCTCCAGCCCGGCACTCCCGGCGCCGTCAGGACGGACGCTGCGCGGCGAGTCCAGCGGGCTCCGGCTCGACCTGCCGTTCGGCGAGGTCGACCTGTCGTCGGTCGGGCCCGGGCTGAGCAACGCGCTGCTCGTAGCGGGCGACCGCACATCGAGCGGTCACCCGCTGGCCGTGTTCGGCCCGCAGACCGGCTACTACGCGCCCCAGCTGCTCACCGAGATCGTGCTGGACGGGCCCGGCGTGAAGGCCCGGGGAGTGTCGTTCGCGGCGACCCAGCTCGTGGTGCAGCTCGGTCGCGGTGTGGACTACGCCTGGTCCGCGACGAGCGCCAGCAACGACAACGTCGACACGGTCGTCGAGAGGCTGTGCAGCAGCGACGGGACACCCGCGACGGTCCGCTCCACGTCGTACCGCGTCGGCCGCACCTGCGTCCCGATGGACCGTCACGTCCACCACGAGACCGCGCTGCCCAACCCCGGCGCCCCAGGGGCCCCGCGGGACCTGCGCTTCGAGGTGCTGCGCACCCGGCACGGCATCGTGCAGCTGCGGACGACGGTCGACGGCGAGCCGGTCGCGATCGTCAGCCAGCGCAGCACGTACTACCACGAGGTCGACTCGGTGGTGGGCTTCGAGCGGCTGGGCGACCCGCGACGGACCCGCGACGCGGCGTCGTTCCAGCGCGCGGTGGCGGCGATCGACTACACCTTCAACTGGTTCTACGCCGACAGCGAGGACATCTCGTACTACAGCTCCGGCCGGCTCCCGACGCGCGCCGCGGGCACCGACTTCGACCTGCCCCGGTGGGGCGACGCCCGCTACGACTGGACCGGCTGGCTGCCGTTCGCCGGGCACGTCCATGAGACCAACCCGCCCGCGGGCTACCTGGTCAGCTGGAACAACAAGCCCGCCCACGGGTTCTCCGCGGCCGACAACGTGTGGGGCTACGGGCCCGTCTACCGCAGCCTCGCGCTGTCGGACCGCATCGCGGAGGTCACCCGCGACGGCGCGACGGTGACCAGGGCACAGCTCGTGGGCCTCGTCGCCGACGCCGCTACGGTCGACTCACGGGCGAGGTACACCCTGCCGCTGCTGCTCGACGTGGTGGGCGACGACCCGAGCTCGGCGGAGGCGGTCGGGCTGCTCGAGGCGTGGCTGGCCGACGGCGCGCACCGCGTCGACCGCGACCGCGACGGGGCCTACGCGCACCAGCAGGCGGTCGCGCTCTTCGACGAGTGGTGGGAGTCGCAGACGACCGACCGGCCGGGAGCCGAGTCGGTGGCGCGCGACGTCCTCGCCGGGACGCTGGGCGACCTCGCGGACCGGCTGCCGCGGCCGTTGGACGACCACCCGCGGGCCGGCCGCGGCTCGGCCTGGAACGAGGTCGCGTGGTACGGCTATGTGAACAAGGACCTCCGGCAGGTCCTCGGCCGACCGGTGACCGACCCCTACTCGCGTACGTATTGCGGTGGGGGGTCGCTCGCCGAGTGCCGGACCCGGGTCGCGGAGTCGC
>JBOGDX010000321.1:0-4376 GCA_050743225.1 Actinomycetes bacterium
GTCGACACCGGCCAGGATCCCGCGATCGCCGTAGTAGCCGATGAGCGGCGAGGTCTGGTCGGCGTAGACCTCCAGCCGATGGCGGATGGTGTCCTCGCTGTCGTCGTCGCGCTGGAACAGCTCGCCGCTGCAGCGGTCGCACTGCCCGTCCATGCTGGGCGGATCGAAGTCGAGGTGCCACACGTGCCCGCACCGTCGGCAGGTACGCCGCCCGGACAGCCGCCGGACGACCTCGTCGTCGTCCACCACCAGCTCGAGCACCACGTCGAGCGTCGTGTCGTCGCCGGCCAGCATCTCGTCGAGCACCTCGGCCTGGTGGAGGGTCCGGGGAAAGCCGTCGAGCAGGAAGCCCTCGCTCGCATCGTCGTGCGACAACCGCTCCATGACCATGCCGATCGTGACCTCGTCGGGCACCAGGTCGCCGGCATCCATGAACTTCTTCGCCTCGAGCCCGAGCTCGGTGCCCTCGCTGACGTTCGCGCGGAAGATGTCGCCCGTCGAGATCTTCGGCACCGTGAACCGGGAGGCGATGAACTGCGCCTGGGTCCCCTTCCCGGCGCCCGGCGGCCCGACGAGCACGAGCCGCATCAGAGGGCGCCGCTCGCGAAGGGCAACGTCATGGGCAGCGGCACTACCGGAGGAAGCCCTCGTAGTTGCGCTGCTGGAGCTGGCTCTCGATCTGCTTCACCGTCTCGAGGCCCACCCCCACGATGATCAGGATCGCGGTGCCACCGAACGGGAAGTTCTGGTTGGCCCCGAAGAGCCCGAGGGCGACGAGTGGGATGAGCGCAACGGCTCCGAGGTACAACGAGCCGGGAAGCGTGATGCGGGACAGGACGTAGTCGAGGTACTCGGCGGTCGGCCGGCCGGCCCGGATGCCCGGGATGAACCCGCCGTACTTCTTCATGTTGTCCGCGACCTCGGTCGGGTTGAAGGTGATCGCCACGTAGAAGTACGTGAAGAACACGATCATCCCGAAGTAGAGCGCCATGTAGATCGGGTGATCCCCCTGGACGAGGTAATCCTGGACCCACTGCGCCCAGCCCGGCGGGTTGTTGCGGTCGGTCAGGTTGACCGCAAGCGCCGGCAGGTAGAGCAGGGAGGAGGCGAAGATGACCGGGATGACGCCGGCCTGGTTCACCTTGAGCGGGATGTAGGTCGACGAGCCGCCGTACATCCGGCGGCCGATCATGCGCTTCGCGTACTGCACGGGGATCCGCCGCTGCGCCTGCTCGACGAACACGACCAGCGCCACCAGCACCAGCCCCGCGGCGACGACCACCGTGAACAGCGTCCAGCCGCGCTCCACCTTGATCTGCCAGAGCGAGGTCGGGAAGCCGGCCGCGATCGAGGTGAAGATCAGCAGCGACATGCCGTTGCCGATGCCGCGGTCGGTGATCAGTTCACCGAGCCACATGATGACGCCGGTGCCGGCGGTCATCACGATGACCATGATCACGATGCCGAAGATGCCGATGTCGGTGAAGATGATGTCGTTGGGGCAGTTCTGGAAGAGCTGCCCCGGCTGGCGGGCCAGCGCGATCAGGCCGGTCGACTGCAGGACCGCCAGGCCGATCGTGAGGTAGCGCGTGTACTGCGTCAGCTTGGCGGTGCCCGACTGCCCCTCCTTCTTGAGGGACTCGAAGCGCGGGATCACGACCGTCAGCAGCTGCACGATGATGCTGGCCGTGATGTACGGCATGATCCCCAGGGCGAAGATCGACAGCTGCAGCAGCGCACCGCCGCTGAACAGGTTGATCAGGCTGTAGAGACCGGTGTCGGTGTTGTTGTCGATGCAGTCCTGGACGGCCTGGTAGTCGACACCTGGCGTCGGGATCACCGACCCCAGCCGGAACAGCGCCATGATCCCCATCGAGAAGAGGATCTTCTTGCGCAGGTCGGGCGTGCGAAATGCCCGAGCGAACGCGGTGAGCACGAGATCCTCCGAGACGTTCACGCACCCACAGCGGCCTGCGGGTGGTCTGTCGGTGCCGGCAGCGGAGCCGGGAGGGGCGGTCCAGGGTCGTCGTGGAGCCTAACAGTCCCCGGAAGTGCCGCCGGCGGGCGCGAGAGCGCGCACCGTACGGCGCGACCCGGGCTGCCCCGCGGGGTGCGGTGGCGCTGCCCGGGTCGGTGACCGTGCGGCTAGAGCTCGGTCGTCGAGCCCCCGGCGGCGGCGATCTTGTCCTTCGCACTGGCCGAGAACCTGTGCGCGCTGACCTGCAGCGATGCCCCCGCATCGCCCTGGCCGAGCACCTTGACGAGCTGGCCCTTGCGGACGGCGCCCTTGGCCACCAGGTCCTCGACGGTCACTTCGCCGCCGTCTGGATAGAGGGCGGTGAGCTTATCCAGGTTGACGACCTGGTACTCGGTTCGGAACGGGTTGGTGAACCCGCGCAGCTTGGGCAGCCGCATGTGCAACGGCATCTGACCGCCCTCGAAGCGGTCGGGCACCTGGTTGCGGGCCTTGGAGCCCTTGGTGCCGCGGCCCGCGGTCTTGCCCTTGCCGCCCTCCCCGCGACCCACCCGGGTCTTGGCGGTCTTGGCCCCGGGCGAGGGACGCAGGTGGTGGACCTTGAGCGTCATGGCTTAGTCGACCTCCTCGACGGTGACCAGGTGGGACACCGTGTTGACCATGCCGCGGATCTCCGGCCGGTCCTCCTTGACGACGACGTCGTGGAGGCGTTTCAGGCCGAGGCTTCGCAGCGTGTCGCGCTGGTTCTGCTTGCCACCGATCCCCGAACGGGTCTGGGTGACCTTCAGTCGCTTGCCCATCAGGAACCGACCCCCGCACGGGCCCGCAGCAGCGACGCCGGCGCGACGTCCTCCAACGGCAGGCCGCGCCGGGCTGCGACGGCCTCGGGGCGCTCGAGGCCGCGCAATGCCGCGACGGTCGCGTGCACGATGTTGATCGGGTTGGACGAGCCCAGCGACTTCGACAGGACGTCGTGGACACCCGCGCACTCGAGCACTGCACGCACCGGGCCACCGGCGATGACGCCGGTTCCTGGCGAGGCCGGCTTGAGCAGCACCACTCCCGCTGCCTTCTCCCCTTGCACGGGGTGCGGGATCGTGCCCTGGATCCGGGGAACCTTGAAGAAGTGCTTCTTGGCCTCCTCGACCCCCTTGGCGATCGCGGCCGGCACCTCCTTCGCCTTGCCGTAGCCGACGCCGACCGTGCCGTCGCCGTCGCCGACGACGACCAGCGCGGTGAAGCTGAAGCGCCGGCCGCCCTTCACGACCTTCGCGACACGGTTGATCGCGACGACGCGTTCGACGAACGCGGTCTTCTCGGCGCCGCCACCGTCACGCCGGTCACGGCGATCGCGACGGCCACCGCTGTCGCTGCCTCCGGCAGCGCCACCTCGACGCTGGGGTCCGGGCATTAGATGTCCCTCATCTCGTTGCGGTTGGTCATCACAGAGCCAGTCCTGCCTCGCGGGCGCCGTCGGCGATGGCGGCCACCCGACCGTGGTAGCGGTTGCCACCCCGGTCGAAGACGACCGACTCGATGCCGGCGTCCTTGGCGCGCTGCCCGACGAGCTCGCCCACCTTGCGTGCCTTGGCGGTCTTGTCGCCGCCGAGGCCGCGCAGGTCGGACTCCATCGTGGAGGCGGACGCGATCGTGCGGCCCGCTACGTCGTCGACGACCTGGACGTACACGTGCCGAGTGGACCGGCTCACCACCAGGCGCGGGCGGACGGTCGTACCACTGACCTTCTTGCGCACCCGCAGGTGCCGACGGGACCGGGCGACCTTCTTGTCGCCACGGCGGATCTTCTCTGCGATCCCCACACTGCCCATCGTCACTTACCAGCCTTTCCAGCCTTGCGGCGGATGTGCTCCCCCTGGTAGCGCACGCCCTTGCCCTTGTAAGGGTCGGGCTTGCGCAACTTGCGGATGTTCGCGGCGACCTCGCCGACCTTCTGCTTGTCGCTGCCCGACACGGTGAACCGGGTCGGGGTCTCCACCGCGAAGGTGATCCCCTCCGGGGCGCGCACCAGGACGGGGTGGCTGAAACCGAGGGAGAACTCCAGGTCGCTGCCCTTGGCCGCGACCCGGTAGCCCGTGCCGACGATCTCGAGGACCTTGGTGTAGCCGTCGGTGACGCCGATGACCATGTTGGCCACCAGCGTGCGCGACAGTCCGTGCAGGGCACGGTTGGCCCGCTCGTCGTCGGGCCGGGTCACCCGCAGCGACCCGTCGTCGGCGCGAGTGATCTCGATCGGCTCCGCGACGGTGTGCGTGAGGGTGCCCTTGGGTCCCTTGACGGTGACCTCGCGCCCGGCGAGCGTCACGTCCACGCCGGAGGGGAGGGTGATGGGAAGACGTCCGATTCGCGACATGGCGGCCCCCTACCAGACGTAGGCGAGGAC
>JBOGDX010000322.1:0-4373 GCA_050743225.1 Actinomycetes bacterium
CCGGCGGATGACGGCGCCGCCCGACCTTCGCGAGTTCGACGAGCGCATCGCCGGCGTGCGGCGCGATAAGGAGTCCGCGATCGACGCGCAGGACTTCGAGAAGGCGGCGTCGCTGCGCGACCGCGAGAAGACCCTGCTGCAGGAGAAGGCGCAGCGGGAGAAGGAGTGGAAGGCCGGCGACATGGACGTCGTGGCCGAGGTCGACGAGGAGCTCATCGCCGAGGTCCTCGCCGTCGCCACCGGCATTCCGGTCTTCAAGCTGACCGAGGAGGAGTCCCAGCGGCTGCTGCGCATGGAGGACGAGCTGCACAAGCGCGTCATCGGCCAGCAGCATGCCATCAAGGCGCTGTCCCAGGCGATCCGGCGCACCCGCGCGGGCCTGAAGGACCCCAAGCGTCCGGGCGGGTCTTTCATCTTCGCCGGCCCGTCCGGCGTCGGGAAGACCGAGCTGTCCAAGACGCTCGCGGAGTTCCTGTTCGGCGACGAGGACTCGCTGATCCAGCTGGACATGTCGGAGTTCTCCGAGAAGCACACGGTGTCCCGGCTGTTCGGCTCCCCCCCGGGTTACGTCGGCTACGAGGAGGGCGGCCAGCTCACCGAGAAGGTGCGCCGCAAGCCGTTCTCGGTCGTCCTCTTCGACGAGGTCGAGAAGGCTCACCCCGACATCTTCAACTCGTTGCTGCAGATCCTCGAGGACGGGCGGCTGACCGACTCCCAGGGCCGCGTGGTCGACTTCAAGAACACCGTGATCATCATGACCACGAACCTCGGCACCCGGGACATCTCGAGGGGCTTCAACCTCGGGTTCGCCGCGGACAACGACGTGAAGTCCGGCTACGAGCGGATGAAGAACAAGGTCCAGGACGAGCTCAAGCAGCACTTCCGGCCGGAGTTCCTCAACCGCATCGACGACATCGTCGTGTTCCACCAGCTCGACCAGGACGAGATCGTGGCCATCGTCGACCTGATGCTGGCCAAGCTCGACGAGCGGCTGCGCGACAAGGACATGGGCATCGAGCTGACCCCGGCCGCCAAGGAGCTGCTCGCCAAGAAGGGTTACGACCCCGTGCTGGGTGCCCGGCCGCTGCGCCGCACCATCCAGCGCGAGATCGAGGACGTGCTGTCGGAGAAGATCCTTTTCAGCGAGGTGCGCCCCGGGCAGATCGTGCTCGTGGACATCATGGGCGAGGGCGACGAGGCGATCTTCTCCTTCGAGGGCACGGCCAAGGCCGCACTGCCGGACGCGCCGCCGGTGGAGACGGCGGGCACCCAGGAGTAGCGGGACGGCGGGTCCGTGCTCCACATCGCCGGCTTACGGAAGTCCTACGGCGACGTCGAGGCTCTTCGCGGGGTCGACCTCGACGTCGAAGCCGGGGAGATCGTCGCCCTGCTGGGTCCCAACGGCGCCGGCAAGACCACGCTGGTGTCGATCGTCGCCGGTCTGCGCAGGGCTGACGACGGCGTGGTCGAGGTGGACGGGCTCGATGCGCGCAGCCGCTCGACCCAGGTGCGCCGGCGGATCGGTCTCGCCCCGCAGGACACCGGCATCTACCCGGTGGTCTCCGTCCGCCGCAACCTGTTGCTCTTCGGCGAGCTCGCCGGCTTGGGCCGCGACGAGCTGCGCTCCAGGGTCGACGAGGTGGCCGAGGCTCTGGACATCACCGACCTCCTGGACCGGCAGGCGGGCAAGCTCTCGGGCGGCCAGAAGCGCCGCGTGCACACGGCTATCGCCCTTCTGCACAAGCCCCGTCTCCTGCTGCTCGACGAGGCGACCACGGGCGCCGACGTCGAGACCCGTGGCCACATCCTCGAGCTGGTCCGTCGCCTCGCCGCGGAAGGCTCGGCGGTCCTCTACTCGACGCACTACCTCGCCGAGGTCGAGACCCTCGGGTGCACGGCCGCCATCATCGATCTCGGCAAGGTCATCGCCCGCGGCGACGTCGGCGGGCTGGTCAGGGCCCATGCCGTGCCGGTCGTGGAACTTGTGTTCCACGGCCCGGTGCCCGAGATCCCGCTCGGGGATGGAGCCGCGGTCGACGGCAACCGGCTCCGCGTACCCACGGCTGACCCTGCGGCCACCCTGGTGGACCTCGTCGCTCAGGTGCCTTCGGGCACCCTCTCATCGGTCGAGATCATCCGGCCCGACCTGGAGGCGGTCTACCTGGCCCTGACCGGGCGCCGCTACGACGAGGCCAACCGCGAGGGCGCGCCCGTCGACGACGCCGAGCGAAGGGGGAGGACCGATGTCACTGCGCAATAGCTACGCGATCCTGCGCCACGAGCTGAGGGTCATGTGGACCGACCCGTCCACGGTGATCTTCGTCGTGGTGATGCCGCTGATCATGGTGGCCCTGATGAAGGAGCTGTTCGCAACCGCGCTGCGCGCAGAGGGCTTTGGCGACGCAAACGGCTCGGAGTTCGCGGTGCCCGCGATGGCGGTCGGTTTCGCGGCCTTCGGAGTCGGCTACTCCGGCTTCACCTTCTTCCGTGACCACGGATGGGGCACCTGGGACCGGCTGCGCGCCACACCGGCCAGCTCCGTCGACATCATGATCGGCAAGGTCCTGCCGAGCGTCGGCGTGACGTTCGTCCAGCTCGCCCTGCTGTTTGTGCTCGGTGGACCGTTGTTCGGTCTTCGCGTGACCGGGTCCTGGTCGGCGCTGTTTCTGCTGGTCGCGGTGGTGGCGTTGACCCTGAGCGCCTTCGGCATGCTCGTCACCGCGATCACCCGCACCATGAACCAGCTGAACGCGGTCGGCAGCGTAGGTGGCATGGCCATGGCGATGCTCGGTGGTGCGTGGGTGCCGGTTGCGACGATGCCGGGCTGGGCGCAGGCCATCGCACCCGCGCTCCCCACCTACTGGGCGATGGAGGGTTTCCGAGACGTGATCCTGGAGGGGAAGGGCATGTCCCACGTCGTCGTCCCGGTGCTCGTCATGGTCGGGTTCGGGCTGCTCTACGCCGTCGTCGCGGCGGCGCGGTTCCGGTTCGAGGACACTAAGGTCTACTTCGGCTGACGTCGCGGGTGAGGGATCCTCGTCGGTGAGCTTCCACGCCTTGTGCACGTTCTGCTTTCGCTTTCGAAGCGCCGAAACTGCTCGTCCGGTGAGGGGTGCATCCAGAGCTTGACGATGATCATCGGGCGGGGGTCTGCGTGGCGGGGGAAGACACCCGGCACGCGGCAATGACGGTGCGCTCAATACGGCGCAATGCCCGCTCTGCTGCGTCAACGGTCGTTCGCGGCGGCGTTGCGCCGTCTTCCACGCACCGCCACCTGCCCGGCGGTGCAGAGGCTTCCGCGGACTAGGACCCGACCGAGGGGCACCACCCCGGACAGGCGGCGCGCCGGTCAACCCAGGTGCACCCACGGCGCGACCGACGACACCCCGTCGGAGTTCACGACGAACAGCGGGCAGTAGCGGGCGGGAGCGACGTTCGCGTCGGGCGGCGCGGTCGCGGTGACCGTCGGCGGCCAGCGTCGTCTCGAACGAGACGATCTCGTCGTAGGCGCGACGCCACTGCTCATCGCCGCGAATCCCTCGACGCGCTCGACCAGGACTCGGCAACCAGGACCGGTCCAGAGAATCGCCAGAGGAAGTGGTGCCGCTTCTCGTCGTACGTCGGCGCACCGAACTGCACCACCCGCACGTGCCGTGGGTCCAGGTGGTCGACCAGGCGCTTGGTCGCGCCGCATTCGACGGAGCGCGCGGTGTCAGGGCAGGCGGTACGAGCGCCCGTCCCGCACCAGCAGACCGTCGGCCAGTAGCCCCGCCAGCGCGCGGTCGCGTTGCGGCTGGTCGGGCCAGGCCGTCGCGAGCTGCGTTGCGCTGGCTGGCTCGCCACGTTCGCGCACCAGCGACAGCAGGAGTCCGCGGACCTGGCGGTCCGTGCCGGCGAACGACTGGTGGCGGCGCGCAGGCCCGTCGTACGGCGGCCGGCCTGCCGCACGCCACGCGCACAGGTCCTGCAACGGGCACGCGGTGCAGCGCGGCGACCGTGCCGTGCACACGAGCGCGCCGAGCTCCATCACTGCGACGGCCCATCGGGACGCGACCGCCGCCTCGGCCGGCACCAGCGACGCGCCGAGCCGACGCTCCGCGGCCGTCAGTGCTGGTGCTGACGCGGCGACGCCGAGCGCGGCGCGGGCATGCACGCGGCGGACGTTTGTGTCGAGCACGGCATGCCTCCCGCCGTACGCGAACGACGCCACGGCGGCCGCGGTGTAGGTCCCGACGCCGGGGAGGGCCAGCAGCTCGTCGTACGTCCTCGGGACCTCGCCCCCGTGCCGCCGCACCACTTCCGTGGCCGCGGCGTGCAGGCGCAGTGCCCGTCGCGGGTAGCCCAGGCGGCCCCAGGCCCGCACTGCCTCGCCC
>JBOGDX010000323.1:0-4356 GCA_050743225.1 Actinomycetes bacterium
CGATCATCGTGATCGCCAGGTCGATCGCCCACAGCTTGGCGGACGTCTTGATCGAGCGCGTCGATAGTGTGGCGGCCCGGGCGTCGGCGCCGACCTGGTCGACGCCGGGCAAGCCGTGCAGGAAGCGTCGCAACGTGGAGTCCGAGGCGGTGATCGCCGCCACGGAAGCGAGCTCTGACTGTTGCCCGACCGGAGGGGAAGCGGTCGCGGTCACCGGGCGAGTCTACCGCCGCCCCAGCGGGCCGCCGATGGTCGAGTCAGACGCCGAGGACCGTCGCCAGGTCCCCCTTGATGGCGGCGAGCGACTCGGCTGCGGCGCGGCGGGCAGCCGCAACGTCCCCGTCGACCACCGGCACGACCACCTCGAGGTAGCACTTGAGCTTCGGCTCCGTGCCGGACGGGCGGACCACCACCCGGCCGTCCCGCTCCAGGCGGTAGCGCAGCCCGTCGGTCGGCGGCAGGTCGGCCGAGCCGACGGCGAGGTCCTCGGCCGAGGTGACGGCCCGCCCGCCGAGCGCTGCTGGGGGCCGTTCCCGGAGCCGGGCCATCGCCGCGTCGATGAGGGAGAGGTCCTCGACACGTACCGACAGCTGGTCGGTCGCGTGCAGGCCGTGCTCGCGCGCGATGTCGTCCAGGAGGTCCGTGAGCCGCCGTCCGTCCGCCTTGAGCGTGGCGGCCAGCTCGGCGAGCAGCAGCGCCGCGGAGACACCGTCCTTGTCGCGAACCCCCTCGGGGTCGGCGCAGTAGCCCAGGGCCTCCTCGTAGCCGTAGCGCAGCCCCTCGACCCGGGAGATCCACTTGAAGCCGGTGAGCGTCTCCTTGTATCCCAGGCCGTGCGCGGCGGCAATGCGGCCCAGCAGCGACGACGACACGATCGAGGCGGCAAACGTGCCCGACAGAGCCGGGTCCCGGCGTACGAGATGCGTGCCGAGCAGCGCACCGACCTCGTCGCCGCGCAGCATCCGCCAGCCCCCATGGTCGTCGGGAACCGCCACGGCGGCACGGTCCGCGTCGGGGTCGTTGGCGAGCACCACGTCCGCGTCGGTCTCGGCCGCGGTGGCGAGCGCGAGGTCGATCGCGCCCGGTTCCTCGGGGTTGGGGAAGGTGACAGTGCTGAACTCGGGGTCCGGCTCGGCCTGCCGCTCGACGACCGTCGGCTCGGCGAAGCCGGCTCGCTCGAACGCGGCGAGCACCACGTCGCGCCCGACGCCGTGCAGCGGCGTGTAGACGATCCGAAGGTCGCGCGGGGATGAGGCGTCGACGAGGCCGGTGACGCGGTCCAGGTAGGCGTCGAGCACCTCGTCGCCCAGCGTCTCCCACTCGTCTCCCCGCGGCAGCGACGCGAGTGGCCCCACGGCCTCGATCGCCGCTGAGATCTCCGTGTCGGCGGGCGGGACGATCTGGGAGCCGTCGCCGAGGTAGACCTTGTAGCCGTTGTCCTGGGGCGGGTTGTGCGACGCGGTCACCATGACGCCGGCGTCGGCGCCGAGGTACCGGATGGCGAAGGCCAGCACCGGCGTGGGCAGCGGGCGCGGAAGCACCATCGCGCGCATCCCGGCCCCGCGTACGACCTGCGCGGTGTCGTGGGCGAACACGTCGGACCTGTGCCGTGCGTCGAAGCCGATGACGACGGACTGCCCTCCGCGCGCGGAGAGGTAGGCCGAGAGGCCGGCCGCCGCGCGTGTCACGACGACCCGGTTCATCCGGTTGGGTCCTGCGCCCATGGCGCCGCGCAGGCCCGCGGTGCCGAACTCCAGCCGGGAGCCGAACCGGTCGGCCAGCTCGAAGGCGTCGCCCGCGTCGAGCAGGCCTTGCAGCTCCGCCCGGGTGTCGGGGTCGGGGTCCTCGGCCAGCCAGGCGCGAGCGACCTGCGTGATGTCCACCGTGTCGGCGCTCTCCCGGTGCTCATGTCCCTGGCCGCGGGTCACAGCCGCTCCAGCACCTGTGACAGCAGCGACCCCATCCGGGTCGCCGCGTCGCGTCCCGCCGCGAGGACCTCCTCGTGGTTCAGCGGCTCACCGGTCATGCCCGCCGCGAGGTTGGTGACGAGTGAGATGCCGAGGACTTCGGCGCCCGCCTCACGCGTCGCGATCGCTTCGAGCGTGGTGGACATGCCGACCAGGTCGCCGCCAAGGGCGCGGACCATGCCGATCTCGGCGGGTGTCTCGTAGTGCGGGCCGGGCAGCTGGACGTAGACGCCCTCCTCCAGGGACGGGTCGACCTCGCGGCACAACGCGCGCAGCCGGCTGGAGTAGAGGTCGGTGAGGTCGACGAATCGGGCGCCGACGATGGGCGAGGTCGCGGTCAGGTTGATGTGGTCGCTGATCAGCACGGGCTGCCCGGGCGAGAACGTCGGCCGCAGACCGCCGCAGCCGTTCGTCAGCACGACGACCCGGGCCCCGGCAGCCACCGCGGCGCGGACCCCGTGGACCACGCTGGCCGCCCCCCGCCCCTCGTAGAGGTGCGTCCGGCCGAGGAAGACCAGGGCATGCCGATTCCCGCCGACGCGCACCGAGCGCAGGGTGCCGGCGTGACCCTCCACCGCGGCGGCGTGAAATCCCGGCAGCTCCGTGACGGGGACCTCGACCGCCGTGTCGCCGAGCAGGCCCACGGCAGGCACCCAGCCGGAGCCCATGACGAGCGCGACGTCGTGGGACTCGCGGCCGGTCAGCTCGCGCAGCGCGTCGGCCGCGTCCTGGGCCAGCTCGTAGGGATCCGGGGCTGCGACGCTCACGGCGGCGACCCTAGTGGGCCGCCGCCGCAAGCGGCACGGGTCTGCTACGTCGCCTTGGCGTAGTCGGCCGCGTAGCCGGAGAAGTCGATCGACACGGCGGGCTCGTCGCCGACCACCCAGGCGTCGTGCCCGGGCTCGACCACGTAGGCGTCGCCAGTGCCGATCTCGAGCTCGGTGCCGTCGGTGTGCCGGACCTGCAGCCGGCCGGAGATCATGTAGCCCACGTGGTGGAACTCGCAGCTGTCCGTGCCGGCGATCGGTTTGACCGATTCCGACCACCGCCACCCGGGCTGGAACGTCGCCCGGCCGAAAACCACGTTGCCGGGAAGGTTGAGCACCTCCAGGTGCCCGCGGGGGAAGTCGCGCCGCTCATCGGGCTTTGTCGATGCTCTTGGCCTCGAGAAGGGCCATGGGAACCACCTCCACGGGCCAGACTGCACCGGTGGGCCGGGATCGTGAAGGGGCGTTCGCGTCGCAGTCAGGCGGCGAGGTTGGCCTGGCCGTGCGACCGGACGAGGACGGGTCCGACCGTGCAGACGAACTCGGCGACCTGCTCCGCCGTACCCGAGACGATCCCGTCCACCCACCGCACCGCGATGCCGCGGGTCTCGGCGACGGCGACCTGGCAGTGTGCTGCGAACGCGTGCGCCTGCACCAGCTCGGCGATCGACGGGCGGGTGCGTGAGGTGCTGGTGGACAGGCGGATGGTCACCCACTGGGTCGAGGGGTACGCGCGCAAGGAGGCGAGCAGCTGGTCGCCGGCGGCGGCTGGGGTCCCTCGCATGAGTCTCACCCCGGCACTATCGGCAGCGGATGTGGCCGGCTGGACCGCTCGCTGGCGACGCCTTTCCGCGTCAGGGGCCGACCGAGATGCACGGCCGGGCGCGGAGCTCGGCCACGTAGTCGTCCGGGGCCCCCGCGGCCTCCGCGGCGTCGGCGATGAGCCCGAGGTAGCGGGCCGACGGCAACCCGCCCTCGTAGTCGTCGAGAACGTAGAGCCAGGCGAGCACCTCGCCGTCCAGGGTGTGCACCCGCAGCCGCAGCTTGCGGAACAGCGCGAGGTCGGCGTGCTCCCACCGATCCATGTTGATCTCGTCGGCCTCGGTCACGTCGTAGAGCGCGACGAACACCTGCTCGTCGGGGTCCTCGACCAGGGTCGCGAGCGGGCCCTCCCAGCCGCGGTCCTCCCCGCCGAAGGTCAGCCGCCACCCGGTGAGCCAGCCGACGCCGCGCAGTGGCGAGTGCGGAGCCCGCTGGGCCATCTGCCCGGGGTCCATGTTGCTGCCGTAGGCGGCGTACAGCGCCATGGCACCGAAGCCTATTGGCGTCGCCACCGTGCGGAAGAATGGCGCGCGTGACGCGCATCGTGATCGTCGGCGGCGGCCCTGGTGGATACGAGGCGGCACTGGTCGCGGCGCAGCTCGGGGCCGAGGTGACGGTCGTCGACCGCGACGGCATCGGCGGCTCGGCGGTCCTCACCGACTGCGTTCCCTCGAAGACGCTGATCGCCACGGCGGAGGTGATGACCGACACCGCGGAGTCCGGCGAGCTGGGTGTCCGGATCGGGTCCGGGGACGACGGTGGCGAGCTGCTGAAGGACCGGGTCGGGGTCGACCTGGCGC
>JBOGDX010000324.1:0-4338 GCA_050743225.1 Actinomycetes bacterium
GACCGGGAGGGTCCCCAATGCAGCTCACGCCGTCGGCCCACGTGGACACGTTCAGCCGCGACCACCTGCCGCCCCTCGACGAGTGGCCGGAGCTGCTGTTCGAGCTGCCCGACGTGCAGTACCCGCAACGCCTCAACTGCGCGGTCGAGCTGTTGGACGCGGTCGTGGAGCGGCACGGGGCCGACCGGCCGTGCCTCTTGGCGCCGGGCGGCGACCGATGGAGCTACGGCGACCTCGTGCGAGCCTCCAACAAGGTCGCCCGGGTGCTGGTCGAGGACCACGGCATCGTCCCCGGGAACCGGGTCCTGCTGCGCGGCCCCAACAACCCGTGGCTCGTCGCCTGCTGGTTCGGCGCCCTGAGGGCGGGCGCGGTCGTCATCACGACGATGCCGCTGCTCCGGGCCGGCGAGCTCGAGACCGTGATGGAGATCGCAGCCGTCGACTTCGCAGTGTGCGACCACCGGTTCCTCGACGACCTGAGAGCGGCCTCGGTCCCCGGGCTGCGGGTCGTCGAGTACGGCGGCGACGGCCCGGCAGACCTGGTACAGGTCAGCGGCGCGAAGGCGGCGGACTTCACGCCCGTCGAGACCGCCGCCGACGACGTCGCGCTGCTGGCCTTCACCTCGGGCACGACCGGCCGGCCCAAGGCCACCATGCACCTCCACCGAGACGTGCTGGCGATCGCCGATACGTTCTCCCATCACGTGCTCAAGCCCACCCCGGACGACGTGTTCACCGGCACACCCCCGCTGGCGTTCACGTTCGGCCTCGGCGGGCTCGTGGTCTTCCCGCTCCGGATCGGCGCCTCGACCCTGCTCGTGGAGAAGTCCACCCCCGACCAGCTCGCCGACCTCATCGCGGAGCACCGGGTCTCGGTCTGCTTCACGGCGCCGACCGGTTACCGGGCGATGCTCACCGCCGGCAAGGCCGGCCAGCTTTCGTCCCTGCGCCGCGCCGTGTCGGCCGGCGAGCACCTGCCGGAGGGAACGTGGCGCGCGTTCCGCGAGGCGACGGGCATCTCACTGATCGACGGCATCGGCTCGACCGAGATGCTGCACATCTTCATCGGGTCGACCGACGACGACATCCGCCCCGGGTCGACCGGGCGGGCCGTGCCCGGGTACGTCGCGGCCGTTGTCGACGAGAAGGGCGAGCCGCTGCCTCCCGGGGAGCTCGGGCGGCTCGCGGTCAAGGGGCCAACCGGCTGCCGGTACCTCACCGACCCGCGGCAGCAGGTCTACGTGCAGAACGGCTGGAACATCACCGGCGACACGTTCGTCGAGGACGAGGACGGCTACTTCTGGTACCGGGCGCGCAGCGACGACATGATCATCTCCTCCGGCTACAACATCGCGGGCCCGGAGGTCGAGGAGGCTCTTCTGGCGCACCACGACGTCGTCGAGTGTGGCGTCGTCGGGATGCCCGACGAGTCGAGGGGCCAGATCGTCGCGGCGTACGTGGTGCTCCGCGCCGGGGTGATCGGAGACGTGGCGAAGGTCGGCGAGCTGCAGGACTTCGTCAAGGCGCGGATCGCGCCGTACAAATATCCGCGCGCCGTCGAGTTCATCGAGGCACTTCCGCGCACGAGTACGGGAAAGGTGCAGCGCTTCCGGCTGCGCGAGACATGACCGGCGGCGCACAGGTCAGCATCGAGCGGATCGTCGAGTGGCCCGACACGGACGCGGCGGGGCACTACCACCACTCGACGGTGATCCACTGGGTGGAGGCTGCAGAGGCGGAGCTGCACGAGCGGCTGGGGCTGCTCGACCTGTTCGGGGTGGTCCCCAGGGTGCGCTACGAGGTGGACTACCTGGCCCGCCTGTGGTTCCGCGACCGGGTGACGATCAGGTTGCGAGTGGCCGAGCTGGGGCGCGCCTCTGTGCGTTACGAGTTCGAGGTGCGCCGGCGGGAGGAGACCGCGGCCCGGGGCACGATGACCGCGGTGCACATCGACCAGGACGCCGGCGCATCGGTGCCGTGGCCCGACGACGTCCGCGCCCGGCTCCTCGCCGACGCGTGACGGGCACCTCTCCGTCTACGGTCGCTGAATCCACAGCGGTGAGGGGAACCTCGGCAGCACCCGGGTGCCAGCGAGCCACTCGCTCAGTCGCGTCGCCTCGTCATCGAGGGCGCGCCGTCCTTCCGAGCCGATGTCCTCGAGGATCTGCAGGACGACCTCGCCCGCGCCGCCCTGGCGCCAGCCGCCCACGATCCGTCCGTCCCACCACGCCGTGGGCCCGGCGTTGCCGCTGGTGTCGAACAGCTGGGGCCTGTGCGGGCCGAGATACCAGTCGCGGCAGTACCAGCCCATGGTGGTCGGATCCAGCGGGGGCAGGAGAGCGGCCCATGGCGCGACCGTGCCGGTCGCCTCCTGGTCGTCGGGCAACAGGTACCCGGTCTGCCCCTCGATGTCGACCTCGACCGCACCGAGCTCGGCGAGCGCCCTCCGCACGGCGGCGACGGTCGACCCGAGCCACCACTTGATGTCGGCCGCCGTGCCGGGGCCGAACCTCCGCAGCCAGGACTCGACCAGTCCGGCCACGCCCTCGGCTGGGGTCATCGCAGCGATCTCCGCGCCGAGCCACGACCTCGTCGACGCCCAGCGCGGCCGCGAGGAGGTCCACCCGCCGTCGTTCGAGGCTCGCACGATGAGTCCCGCTGCGGACAGGATGGTCAGGACCCGTGGACCGACCGACACCTGCCCACCCCACGACCTCCCCTCCCCGTAGGTGAGCGAGCCCTCGAGAAGCGGGATCTCGTCGCGCAGCTCGGACGACGTGGCCTCCCGCCCGTCCGACAGCACCGTGAGGACCTGCTCGCAGGCCATCGTGAGCCAGCGTTCGCCGCGGCGGTGCAGCCCTGCCTTCTCGACCTCCCGGACGAGGCGGCGGCGCTCCCTCTCGGCGACCCCGGCGCTGGCTCCCGCCTGGGCGAAGCGGAGCGTCTCCCGCGGGAACACGAAGAGGGTTCGACGCATCGCCAGGTGCTTGACCAGCGACCTGTCGACGTACAACGCGCGGTCGAGGTCGTGCGTCGTCATCGTCTCGACGCGTGCCCAGGCCGACAGGTAGACCGTCGCGGGATCGGTGCCGTGGAGGCAGACCATGCTCCGGGCCGCCTCCACGACGTCACGTGCTCGATCGCCGGGCGCCAAGCGGTGACGACGGGCCAGCCGGGCTCGGCGCTCTGCCGGGTCGATCACCTGCACCCGAGGATCCTGCCAGGGCCGGATCGCTCGGCGCCGTCCTGTCAGTCGCGCAGGAACGACAGGACATGCTCCGCGAAGGCCTCGGGGTCGGTGAGATGGGCCATGTGCATCTGCCCATCGAGACTCCGGATCCTGGCGTCGGGAAGGGCAGCGGCAACGACCTCCGGGTCGGCCTTGACGTCGTCGGGGCTCTCCCCGCCCACCAGCAGCAGAACGGGCACTGTGATCCGCGCCGCCCATGCCGGGTCGAACGCCTGCTGCCCGAAGGCGCGCACCTCCCGAGGGACGGTGTGCGCCGCGGCGACCCGAGCCGCCCAGGTGGGGGCCGCCTTGATGCCGCTGATCTCCTCCTCGGACATCTTCACGATGTCGCGGTAGAAGGTCTCGAGCATCGTTTCGGGCCGGTCCTGTGCGAGCAGGGCCTCCAGATCGGCCATCGCCTCCGGCGCAACGGTGCGGTGCGCCACGTTCGGCACCGGCCAGCCTTCGTACAGCACGAGCCTGCGGACGTTCGTGGTCAGGGTTGCCGCGCCGAATGCAACGTTGCCTCCGTAGGAGTGGCCGAGTACGTCCACAGGGCCGCCGGTCGCGGCGGCGGCAGCGTCGATCACGGCAGCCAGGTCGGCGTGCTCCAGGGCGAGTGAGTAGGTCGGGCCGTCGCCGCTTCCACCGCGGCCGCGTCGGTCCACGGCATGGACGCGGGCGTGGGGCTCGAGCAGTGGCAGCACGAAGCGCCACGTCGTGTGGTCGGACGACGTGCCCGGCACGACCACGAGGGGCCGTCCCTCGCCGGAGACGAAGACGGCGATCTCGGTGCCGTCGGGGGAGACCACACGGGTCCGCTCGACTTCCGCCGTTTCTGTCATCGGATGCTCCTCTCGTATCGAGGGCACCAGCCTCGCCATGCGTGCGCTGGGCCCGCATCGGTAGGGCTACCCATTCGGGCCCAGCAGATGGTGCTCGACCGCGAACAGGGTCGCTGCGGCGCGGCTGGACACGCCGATCTTGGTGTAGATGTGCTCCACGTGGTGCTCGGCGGTGCGCCGCGAGATGACCAGCCGGGCGGCGATCTCGGCGTTGCTGTAGCCGTGGGCCACCAGGGCGAGCACCTCCACCTCGCGGTCGGAGAG
>JBOGDX010000325.1:0-4338 GCA_050743225.1 Actinomycetes bacterium
CCCGTGCGCGGCCAGCGCCTCCCCGGCGTCGAGCAGATCGCCGTCGGCACCGCGGACCTGCCCCTCGCCCATCACAGCGAGCGCGACGTGCGACAGCGGCGCCAGGTCGCCCGAGCAGCCCAGCGAGCCGTACTCGTGCACGACCGGCGTGATCCCGGCGTCCAGCATCGCGGCGTACGTCCGGGCGGTCGCCAGCCGCACGCCGGTGCGTCCCGTGGCCATCGTCGAGAGCCGCAGCAGCATCAACGCGCGAACCGTCTCGCGCTCAACCTCGGGCCCCGACCCCGCGGCGTGCGACCGGATGAGGCTGCGCTGCAGCACGGCCCGGCGGTCAGCCGGGATGTGCCTGGTCGCCAGCGCACCGAAGCCGGTGGAGATGCCGTAGTGCGCCTCGGCCTCTCCGGCGAGAGCCTCGACGACATCGCGGCTCTTCGCGATCGCGCCCACGGCGTCGTCGCCGAGTTTCACCCCCGCACCGTCGCGCGCCACCAGCAGGACGTCGCCCGGGCTGACCGGTCCGACCCCGACGACCACCGTCTGTCGTGCCATGACGCCATCGCACACCAGACCGGGGCCTCAACTCCACCCCGCACCCATGGACTGTGTCTGATATCGCAGACATCTCCGTATGCTCCGGATGTGGAGCGGTCCGCGGTGGCGCGGGGGAGCCGCCCGGGTGGTGGTGTCCCGGCGGCGCGACAGACCCTGGCCGTGCTGCAGGCCCTGGCTCGCCAGTCCGGGCCGGTTCCGGCGGCGGCTCTGAGCCGCAACCTGGGCATCCCGCGCTCGTCGATCTACCACCTGCTGGCCGAGCTCACCCGGGCCGGGTTCGTCGTGCACCTGCCGGAGGAGCGCCGGTGGGGCCTCGGGGTCAGTGCCTTCGAGATCGGGACGGCGTTCATGCGTCAGGAGCCGATGGCGCGGCTGGCCCGGCCGGTGCTCGCCCGGCTCGTCGACGAGGTGGGCAACTCGGCGCACCTGGCGGTGCTGCACGGACGTGAGGTGCTCTACGTCGTGGAGGAACGGGCACCGGGACGGCCTCCGCTGGTGACCGACGTCGGCGTACGCCTGCCGGCGCAGCTCACGGCCAGCGGCCGGGCGATGCTGGCCCGCCTTCCCGCTGCACAGGTGCGGGCCCTGTTCCCGGACGCCGGGTCCTTCGTCGAGCGGCACGGGACGGGGCCGCGCTCGCTGTCGGCCCTGCGACGGCTGCTCGGTGAGGTTCGCCGCGACGGCTACGCGAGTGAGGACGGCGAGGTGACGCCTGGCCTGGCGTCAGTGGCCGCGGCGGTGCACGACCACACCGGCCGACCCGTCGCCGGGACTGCCGTGACGTTCGCCGCGACCGAGCTGGACGCAGCCGGGCGGGCCCGGCTGGCCCGCCGGGTCTCGGCAGCCGCGGGCGAGCTGACCCGCCGCATCGGTGGCCGCGTGCCCTGACGCGAGGCTCCGCTTCGTGGCCGCTTCGTGGCCGCTTCGAAGACGTCGATGCCCCGACGGGCACTGTTCGGGACCTGGTTCGCCTCGACGCTGCGCGACGGCTTCGCGGTCACCGCGGCCGGCGGTCACGCCGCGTTCGCGTCGATCGCCCAGGAAGTCTCGACGTGCACGACGACGGGCCTGAGGGGCTGCGACTGCTGCGCGAGGCCGGAGTGCGCTTGGTGACGCTGACCAACGGCACGGTCGCCTTGTCCGAGGGCGCCTTCGCCCGGGCGGATGTCCTGAACCTGTTCGAGGCCCGGTTGTCGGTGGACGACGTCGGCCGCTGGAAGCCTGCCGCGGATGCCTACCAGTACGCCGCACGGGTCACCGGGGAGCCGCCGGGCCGGCTGACGCTGGTCGCGAGCCACCCCTGGGACGTCGACGGGGCGGTCCGGGCGGGGCTCGGCGGGGCCTGGCTGAACCGCAGGGGGGCGCGCTACCCGTCGTACATGCGGCCGCCGACCGTGACCGGGACCTGCCTGCCCGACCTCGCGCGGGCTCTGATCTAGGGCTGACGGGAACTGCCCCCGCCGAGCCACACGTTGTCCCGAACGGGTCCGACGGGTGACCGGCGCCCCGACCCGCGACGGAAGCTGAGGCACGCGATGATCCGCTGGGTTTCCGGCCTGGTCGCGGCGGTCGCCGTTCTCTCGGGGTGCGGTGGCGAGGGCACCACCCCGACGTCCGATGAGTCACCGTCGACCACGCCGCCCGGCTCGCAGTCCTCATCCCCACAGAGCCCTGGCTCCGTTTACGGCGCGCCCGTCGCGAGTGGGGTCACCGTGCGGACAGGGAGCAGCGACTTCGGCCGGATGCTCTTCGACGGCAAGGGACAGGCCATCTACCTGTTCGACAAGGAGGAGACCAGCCGGCCGGACTGCTACGGGGCCTGCGCGAAGGCGTGGCCGCCGGTGATCACCGAGGGCGCCCCGAAGGCGTCGGGAATGGTGCGGCCCGGTCTCCTCGGCACCACGAAGCGCACCGACGGCGCGGTGCAGGTCACCTACGACGATCACCCGCTCTACTACTACGCGCACGAAGGGCCGGGCCAGGTGCTCTGCCACGACGTGTCCGAGTTCGGCGGGCTGTGGCTCGTCGTGACGCCGTCGGGCGACCCTGCGGCCTGAGGCCGGGCCTTGCCGCGGCCGGCGCGGGTCGGCGTGCCATGCCCTGCGCGGGTCCGCCTTCTCTGCCGGAAGGCACGTCCAACGGGAACAGGCGCTCCGGCGCGACCTTTGATGGTCTCGTGGTCGCGACGAGGCCGATTTCCGGCCGGCTGACGACCAGCGGAGAGTCAAAGCAGACTCAACCCGCGCCATGCGGCCTGCTCGGGTCAGCCGTCCCCGGTCAGCTCGGTGGGTGTCGCGACGACGTCGACCATGGCTCCGGACCGCATCACGGTGACCGGCAGCGGCTGGCCGATGGCGTCGTCGAACAACAGCCGTTGCAGGCTCTGGGCGTCGGTAACCGGGTGCCGGCCGGCGGAGACGACGATGTCGCCGGGTCTGAGCCCGGAGCGGTGCGCCGGCGAGCCGGTGATGACGTCGACGACGCGCAGCCCGCGTCGGCTGCCGAGGCGCGCCGCCAGTGCCTCGGGCAGGGGGAAGGGGGTGGATACCAGGCCGAGGTAGGCGCGGCGGACCCTCCCGTCGGCGAGCAGGGCGGCAACGATGCGCCGGGTCGTGCCGTTGATCGGCACCGCCAGCCCGAGACCCACGCCGGCGACCGCGGTGTTCACCCCGACGACGCGGGCGTTCGCATCCGCGAGCGCGCCTCCCGAGCTGCCCGGGTTGAGGGCCGCGTCGGTCTGGATGACGTCCTCGATGACACGCCCGGCGCGTCCGATCCGGGTCGGCAAGGACCTGCCGAGGCCGCTGACCACCCCGGCCGTGACCGACCCGGCGAGGCCGAGCGGGTTGCCGACCGCGACCACCAGCTGGCCGACGCGCAAGGTGTCCGCATCGCCGAGGGCCGCCGGCGCCGGGGTCGTGGACCGGCCGCGGACTACGGCGAGGTCGGACAGCGGGTCGGAGCCGACGACGTCGAACTCGCTCGCCGACCCGTCGGCGAACTCCGCGGTGCCGCGTTGAGCGCCCGCCACCACGTGCGCGTTGGTCAGGAGGAACCCGTCGTCGGTGAACACGACCGCCGACCCGGCGCCGCGCAACGCCCGGCCGAGCCGGTCAATGCCGCGCACCTCGAGCGCCGCCACGTGCGGGGTGAGCGCCGCGGCCACCTCGGCCACCACTCGCGAGTACGCATCCAGCGGGTCGGCAGCAGTCTCGCCCGAGCCGTCGTGACGAGGCATCTCCGGTGCGTCCACCGCGGCCCTCCCTCGGTCGATGCCCCCAGAACACCCCTCGCCGTCGCATTTCGCCAGCACCCCGGTTACGCCCTGCGCGGACGAGCAGGTATCCTCGGCGGCAGGTCATGAGTTCCAGCGCGTAGCCCCGGCTTGCTGGACGGCAACCCTCCACCGCGGTGGGGTGCTCCGGGTGAGGACCTGGCCGGCGCGAGGTGCGTCCGGCAAGCGCGGGCTCGCCAGCATCGGGTCCACGGATCCGAGGAGCAGCGTTGACCGCCGTCGCCACCCTCCCCCTACCCGCAGTGCCGGCTGCCCGCCAGGTCGGTCCAGCTCACGTCCCGCCCTCGTCACCACGCCCCGTGGCGGCCGTCCGGCTCTCCGGCGGCGACCTCGAGGCCGTCGCGGCGGGGCTGCGCGAGGCGGGCTTCGACGTCCTGGACATGCAGGGCGTGGACATCGAGTTCGGCAAGGTGCAGACGCTCTCCGGCACCGAGGTCTATCGCTTCATCAAGAAGATGTTCCTGGCCAATCGCGGCGCCGAGGGCATCTAT
>JBOGDX010000326.1:0-4316 GCA_050743225.1 Actinomycetes bacterium
CAGTGCCTGTCCGCCCTTGTCGCGCTCGGCCGCTCGGGCGAGGGAGCCGGCGCGCAGGAGCTGGGCTTCGTCGGGCTGCTGGTCGGCGACGATGACCGCACCGGCATCGCTCGGTTCGTGTCGGTGTCGCTCGGCCCGGTGCTGGACTACGACGCCGCTCGCGGCACCGACCTGGTGGGCACGCTGTCTGCGTACTTCGCGAACGGCACCAACCTGGTCCGCACCAAGGACGCCCTGCATGTCCACGTCAATACGGTCACCCAGCGGCTCGACCGGGTGCGGATGCTCCTCGGTGACGACTGGAACAGCCCGGAGCGCAGCCTCGAGATGCAGCTCGCCCTGCGCCTGCACCGGCTGACCGCGGGTTGAGGATGCAGGCGCATTGTCGAGTCCCCCCGGCGTCCGACCTGTCGGTTGGTTAGCGGCGGTGAACCGCAGGCCGTCGCACACCAGGAAACTTGACTTCAACTTCACTTGAAGTCTTAGCGTTCCGGGCATGAGAGACACTCTGAAGACCACAGTTGCGACAGTCCACCCGTCCGACGCCGCATCAGCCGATACGGATGCGTTGATCGAAGGCGTGTCCACCTTGGAGCGTTGCCAGCGACAGGAGGACGTCGATGGCTTCCTCGAGCTCTTCGACGAGTCAGCAGTGTGGGTCAATGGGGCGGGGCGTCGCCTCATCGGCCTCGACGAGATTGCGGCCTTCACACGGCAGGTGCTCCCCGGTGCGTTCGCGACCGGCTCCGTGAACTACGAGGTGCAGCACATCCTCTTCATTCGTTCCGATGTCGCGCTGACCGGGGTTCGTCAGGAGTATCTCGACGCGGAGGGGCAGCCACTGGGCGAGGCGGCCTTCGGTAGCCCCAGTTATGTCTGGCGGAGAAGGGGCGACACGTGGAAGATCATCGCCGGTCAGAACACGGCGGTGATCGATCCGGTAACTGCGTGACAGAGCTGACTAGCGGTCGTCCGCGACCGCCTGTGTGCACCGCCGCCATCTCAGGCTGGTCCAACCGGTAGGTATCCGCCATTGCCGGCAAGTCGGATGGTTTCGACCATGGTCTCCGCACGCGACGGAGGGACCACCGCCATGAGGCACACGCCGCTTTCTCGGGCGACCGCCCTGCTCGCAGCGACCGGCGCGCTGGCGGCCGGCGGCCTGCTGACGACCACGCCGGCCGCAGGCGCCGATGGCCGTTGCGCGACGGTGGACAGCGTTCGGGTCCCCGGTGCGGAGCACCAGCAGGCCGCCTGCCTCGAGGACCTCACGACGGCCGGGACCCAGTTGACCGGGCACACCGACCGCTCGGACTGGAACGGGCTGCACGCGTCCGGGACCCGCAACCCGAGCGGCGTCCCGGGGATCCAGGTCGACGGCTACTTCCCCGACACATCGACGAGCAACGGCACGCACGGCTGGTTCCACGACGCGCAGTTCGTGGTCCGGCTGCCCGACCGGTGGAACGGCAAGCTCGTGGTCACCGGAGCGCCCGGAGTGCGCAAGCAGTACGCCAACGACTTCATCATCAGCGACTGGATGCTGGCCCGCGGCTACGCCTACGCCTCGACCGACAAGGGCAACACCGGCACCTCCTTCTACCGTGACGGCGCGTCCCCGGCCGACGCGGTGCTCGAGTGGCACCGCCGCGTGACCGAGCTCACCCGCGCCACGCGGCGGGTCGTCACGCAGACCTACGGGCGGGCGCCCGACCGCACGTACATGACCGGCATCTCCAACGGCGGCTACCTGACGCGCTGGCAGCTCGAGCACCACCCGAGGCTCTTCGACGGAGGCGTCGACTGGGAGGGCACCCTGTTCCTGGGCGACGGCCCGAACCTCTTCACCTACCTCCCGACCGCGCTCAGGGAGTACCCGCGCTACGCCGCCACCGGCAGCGCGGAGGCGCACGACGCGATGGTCGCGGCGGGGTTCGAGCCCGGCTCGGAGTACCTGTGGGACTACCACTACGCGGTCTACTGGGACCTCACCCAGCGGATCTACCGGGAGGAGTTCGACCCGTCGTACGACGGTGCCCTCGAGGCCGGGATCCCATTCTGTCCGTCGAGCACGCCGGCCTGCGACACTGACTACGACTACTTCGCCCGGCCGCAGGCGGTGCGCGACGCCGTCGAGCGGGTGTCGCTGACCGGCCGCATCGGCAAGCCGATGCTGACGCTGCACGGCACGCATGACGCGCTGCTGCCGATCCGCACCGACTCCGACGTCTACGCCGCGATGGTGGCCGAGACCGGCCGGGCCGGCCGGCACCGCTACTACCGGATCGAGGGGGGCAACCACGTGGACGGCCTCTACGACGAGCACCCGGACAAGTCGCGGCCGATCCTGCCGTGCTACCGGGAGGCGTTCGTCGCTCTCGAGCGTTGGGTCGAGGAGCACGTCCGGCCGCCCGCGTCGGTCACGCTGCCGCGGCCGACGAGCGGCGACCTGGTCAACACCTGCGCCCTGGGCTAGCTGCTTTCGGCCGGTCTGGTCACAGGAGACCGACGCGCCGCGCCACCAGCGTGGCGACCACCAGGTCCTCCACCGCCAGCCCCACGGACTTGAAGAAAGTGACCTCCTCCGGGTCTTGCCTGCGCACGAGACCCCGCGCCAGCCCGACCAGGTCGCCGGCCACGTCGCTCCACGCGAACGGGCCCGCCCGAACGGCGGCGATGAGGTCGCCCGCCTCCTCCTTCGCTGCGTCCAGGTGGTCGACAACGCATCGGGACCGCGCCACCAGGCCTGCGTCGACCTCCTGGGCGTCGGGCCGGTAACTGCCCACCGCGTTCACGTGCGTGCCGGGACGGACCGCGCTGCTGACGACGACGACCTGGGCACTCGACGTGCAGGTGCAGATGAGACCGGCGGACGAGCCCTCCGCGGGATCGGCGCTCCGGGCGTCGTAGCCCCGGCCGCGCAGGTCAGCGACGAGTCGGTCCGCCCGTTCGCGGGTGCGTCCCACCACCTCGACCCGGACGACCGACGGCCGGGCCCAGAGCATCGCGTCAACGTGCGCGCGGGCCTGTACTCCGGTGCCGAACACGGCCAGCCGCTCCACGTCGGTGCGTGCGAGCGCCCGGGTGGCCAGGGCGGACACGGCAGGCGTCCGGATGCGGGTGAGCGCGGCGCCGTCGAGCAGCGCCAGCGGCGCTCCCGAACGCCGGTCGGAGAGGACGTAGCAGCCCTGGATCGCCGGCAGCCCGGCCGCCTGGTTGCCGGGCAACACCATCAACAGCTTGACGCCGACCGCGGTGTCGTCCGCGGCCGGCATCATCAGCAGGTTGTCTCCTCCGCCGAGCGGCACGTGGGTGCGCGGCACCAGTGAGGGACCGGCCGCGAAGACGGCACCGAGCGCGTCGACCACCTCGGCCAGCGAGACCGAGCGCTCGACGGTGTCCCCGTCGAGGTAGGGCAGGCTCACCCTTCCTGCCCGAGGGCTGCTCGGCGCGCGGTCGCGAACTGCGCGTACCACCGGAGCACGTCGGGCGCGTCCACGCTGTCGGTTGTGACGACGTCGTCGGCGGACGCGCCCTGCAGGAGCCGTTTGACCGGTACCTCGAGCCGCTTGCCCGTCAGCGTGTGCGGCACCCCCGGAGCCTCGATGACCTCGTCCGGGACGTGCCGTGGCGACACCTCCCGCCGGATGACCGTGACGATGCGGGCGCGCAGCTCGTCGTCGAGGCGCACGCCGTCAGCGGGGACGACGAACAGTGGCAGGTAGTAGCCGCCGTCCGCGTTCTCCACGCCGACGACCAGGCTCTCCCGCACCTCGGGCATCGCCTCGACCGCCTCGTAGATGTCGCCGCTGCCCATCCGCACGCCGGCTCGGTTCAGCGTGGCGTCGGACCGCCCGGCGATGACGAGGGTTCCGCGCTCGGTCAGCGTGACCCAGTCCCCGTGCCGCCACACGCCGGGCCAGACGTCGAAGTAGCTGGCCCGGTAGCGCTCGCCGCCCGGGTCGTCCCACAGGTAGAGCGGCATCGAGGGCATCGGCGCCGTGACGACGAGCTCGCCCACCGCACCGACGCGCGGCCGGCCGTCCGGCTGCCACGACTCGAGCCGCACCCCGGCGAGCCGCGTCTCGATCTCGCCCGCATGCACCGGCAGCGTCTCCGCGCCTCCGACGAACGGCGTGCACACGTCCGTCCCACCGCTGGGCGAGTCGAGCCGCACCTCCGGGGAGACGTGCTCGTAGACCCAGACCCAGTCGCCGGGCGGCAGCGGCGAGCCGGTCACCAGCAGCGTGGCCAGCCCGTTCAGGTCCGCGACGCGGCCGGGCTCGACGCCAGCCTTGCCGCAGGCGGTCAGCAGG
>JBOGDX010000327.1:0-4296 GCA_050743225.1 Actinomycetes bacterium
CTCCTGGACCGCGTCCCTGGCCTGGGCGGCGACGCGCCAGACCCGGGCGTCGTCGCGGTTGTTGGTGGCGCCGTCGATGAACGCGGCGGACCAGTCGCGAACCAGCTCCGGCGTGGCGTCGGGCAGCCCGAGCAGCGCGGCGAGACAGGCGCCGCTGAACGTGCTGGCGAACTCGGAGACGAGCTCCAGGCGTGCCCTGCCCCCCAGCCGACCGACATGTTCGTCCGCGATCCGCTCGAGGACGGGGGTCCAATCGCTGCGGACCGCTCGCCGCTTCAGGGGGGCCTCGGCGGCGGCCCGCATCCGCAGATGCTGCCGGCCCTCGGACCTCAGCATGGACAGGCCCATCGCACGGGTCGTGAGGGCGCCGTCGACCTCGGACGAGAAGATCTCGGGGTGCTGGTCGACGAATGCGACGTCGTCATAGCGGCACACCAGTCGCATCCCCAGCAGCTCTGACCTGACCCAGGGTTGCGCGGCGCGCAGGCGTGCGTAGACAGGGAAAGGGTCGGCGTCGAGCTCTTCGAGGTCCAGCTCCAGGTCCACGGCAGCGGTCATCGCCTTGTCCTTCCAACCGGGGGAGTCATGCGGTCGACTGTGGTCGAACGATGCGGATGCGTAAAGCACATGTTCCTTGGACACTGGCCGCCCGTGACGCGAGAGATTCGCGACGACATCGCGGAGGTCCAGGTGCTGCTGGCAACGCCGGCCGCCGGGCGACTCACGCGCCGCGCGCAGGCGTTCGTCGAGTTCTGTACGGACGCGTTTGCGTCGGCTCCGTTTCACGATGCCCGCCGCGACGGAGCCGGCCCAGCACGGCGGTGAGACCGCGTGGTTCGAACAGCAGGATGGCGACGATGAGCGCTCCGTAGGACAGTTGAGCCACGACCGCAGGTCCGAGACCGTCGCCTCCCGTGGCGCCGACGAAGGGGACGGCGTCGCCGTAGCGCTGGAGGAGCACAGGGAGAGAGGACACAAAGGCCGCGCCCAGCACCGCACCCGTGATCGACGCCTGACCGCCGATCACGATCATGGCTAGGTACTCCAGGGACAGGAGAAGTCCCCAGTAGTCCGGGACTACTCGCTGGAACACCAGCGCGAGCAGGGCGCCGGCGAGGCCCGCGTAGACGCTGGAGAGCGCGAAGGCGACGGCTCGGTAGCGTCCGACCTCGACGCCGAGGGTCCGCGCGTGCACCTCCCCGTCCCGGACCGCGACGAACGCCCGGCCGACCCTGCCCCGCAGCAGCGCCATCGCGAACGCCGCCATGGCGACCAGGGCCAGCAGCGTCACGTACCACATGCGTTCCGTCCGCCCGAACGGGACGCCCAGGACGACGAGGTCGGGCTCGGACCCGGACAGCTGCAGACCGCCGACGCTCAGCGGTGGCACGGATCGCCCGTTGTAGCCGCCGGTGAGCCGCTCCGCCGTGAACAGGACGTGCTGACCGATGAAGACGAGCGCGAGGGTGGCCACGCCGAGGTAGAGCCCCTTCAAGCGGCCGGCGATGGGACTGAACGCCCACCCCGCGACACCCGCGAGTCCGGCGGCAAGGACGAGCGCGATGGGGCCCGGCAGGCCGACCCCCCAGCTGTCCTCCTCGCCGGGAGAGGCAAGCCAGATGTATCCATAGGCACCCACCGCGAGGAAGAACGCGTGCGCCAGGGAGAGCTGACCGACGCGACCGAACAAGATCGCGAGCCCGATCGCCCCGACACCGGCCGCGAACGTGAAGGCGCCCATCTGCAGCCAGAAGGCGTCGAGGTAGAAGGGAACCGCGAGCGCGACGACGGTGATGGTCAGCAGGAGCGCGCTGCGCACCCAGGCAGGCCTAGACACGGGCCATCTCGCGGGTCCCGAGGAGGCCGGAAGGGCGTACGAGGAGGACGACGAGCATCACCACATAGGCGGCGACCTCGTCGAATCCGCGCCCGAGGAAGATCAGGTCCGACTGGTATCCGCCTACGAGCGTCTCGCTCAGCCCAACGAGAAAGCCCCCGGCGATGGCTCCGGTTGTGGAGTCGAGGCCGCCGATGATCGCTGCCGGGAGGGCGCGCAGCGCGACCGCTTCGACCGACGTGTCCAGGCCGGGATTGGGATAAGCAACCAGGAAGACCCCTGCGACGACGGCGAGCACACCGGCGACTCCCCAGGCCGTCGCGGAGACGCGGCCGAGTCTGATGCCCATCAGCGAAGCGGCTTCCGGGTCCTCGGCGGCGGCCCTCATGGCGATGCCGTAGTCGCTGCGGTGCAGCCACTGCTGGAAAACCACGAGGAGGAGCAAGCTGACGCTCAGGGACACCAGGCGCACGGTGGGGACGGACAGCCCGAGCACGGTGACCACGTCGTCGCCCCACGGATCTCCGGTGGACAGGATGCGCGTTCCGATCCGGCGCTCCGTCTCGGTCGACACGACCACATCGAGGCCGATGGTCATGATGCTCGCGGCCACCACCGCGCTGGTCCGTTGAAATCGCCGGACGAGGACCCGGTCGACCAGCACCGCAACCACGACGGTGACGACGATCCCGGCCAGGATCGCCAGCGGAAACGCCAGTCCGTGCACGACATGCGCGCTGGCAACGACGTACGTCCCGAGCACGAGTAGCGCCGGTTGGGCGAAGTTGACTACGCGCGTGGCCTTGTAGATGACCACAAGCCCGAGGGCGACGAGGGCATAGACGGCGCCGATGGACAGTCCGGCGACGAGAAGGGAGAAGAGCAGTTCCATGTGTCGGTTCACCTCACGGGAGTTCTCGCGGTGCCAGTGGGCGCGTCGAGTAGCCGCTGAGGGCTCGTGCCGGACGTACCGAGGTAGGCCTGGATGACGCGTTCGTCCTGTCGCACTTCCGCGGGGGCGGCGCTGGCGATGACAGTGCCGAAGTCCAGGACCGTCACGTGGTCGGAGATGCCCATCACCAGACCCATGTCGTGCTCGACCAAGAGCACGGTGATGCCCAGCTCACTGGCGATTCGGCGGATCGTCTCCCGCAGCGCCACCTTTTCGTGCGTGTGCATCCCCGCCGCCGGTTCATCGAGGAGCAGGAGGCTTGGTTCTGTGCACAACGCGCGGGCCATGTCCACCCGCTTCTGGAGGCCGTACGGCAGATCGGCGGCCGGCTGCTCCAGCAGATCCTCGATGCCGAGCAGGGCGGCGACGTCCCGCACCTTCGCGGTCGACGCAGCCTCCTCCCGGCGGGCCTTGGGCAGGCGCAGCCCGGTCGAGAACACCCCCGAGGTGGTGAGCCGGTGCCTGCCCAGCAGGAGGTTCTCCACCACGGTGAGACCGGCGAACATCGAACCGTTCTGAAAGGCGCGTCCAACACCGAGGCGGGCTATTCGTTCCGGGGCCAGGCCGACGAGCTCCTGACCCTCCAGCCGGACGCTCCCGCCGACCGGCCGGTAGATCCCGCATAGCACGTTGAACAGCGTCGACTTGCCGGCCCCGTTCGGGCCGATCACCGCGTGGATGTTCCCGGCCTCCGCCACGAACCCGACGCCGGACAGGGCGACAACGCCGGCGAAACGCACCGTGACGTCGGCGACCTCGAGTCGCGCGCCAGCATCACGATCCCGCGTCATGGAACGCGCCCCCTCCCCGGTTGTCCTGGTGGACCAACCTCGGACGACTTGGACGACTCCTCGATCTCACCGAGGTAGAGACGGCGGACCTCGTCGCTCTGTCGGAGCTCGGCCGCCGGGCCGGCCAAGGCGACTCGCCCGACGTTCAGGACGTACGCGTGCTCCGCGAGGTCGAGGGCCACCGCCGCGTTCTGCTCGACGAGCAGCATGGCGGTGCCTTGCCCATGGATCTCCTGCAGCAGCTCCACGATCCGCTCGATGATCCGTGGGGCGAGACCCAGTGACGGTTCATCCAACATGAGCAGGGTCGGCGAGGACATGAGTGCCCGGCCGATGGCGAGCATCTGCTGCTCGCCCCCGGACAGCAGTCCCGCGTGCTGCCCTCGCCGATCCGAGAGCACCGGAAACAGCGAGTAGATGCGGTCGATCCCGTCGCCGTCGGCCCGTCGTCTCCGGCGACCGAACCTTCCGACCCGGAGGTTCTCCTCCACCGTCAGCTCCGCGAAGACACGTCGCCCCTCGGGGACCTGCACGATGCCCGCCTTGACCCGACGATCCGCGGCTTGCCGATCGATCGAGGTGCCGGCGAACTGGATGCTGCCGCCCACGACCTGCCCGAGATGCCGATCGAGGACGCCTGACACGGCACGCAGGAGGGTCGTCTTGCCCGCCCCGTTGCTGCCCAGGACGGCCACGACACCGCCCTGCGGCACCTC
>JBOGDX010000328.1:0-4265 GCA_050743225.1 Actinomycetes bacterium
GTCCGGTTCCGTTGCGTTAGGGGCACTGGCTGGGCGTTCGATCACGCCGCTGTGACCGTGACCTCGAACGGGAAGCGACTGGTTACCTGGCCGTCGCGGGCACGAGAGCCTTGACCTCCTCATCGCGCTGAACTCTGGGCTCCCGGGCATGTGCACCATCCACGCCAACTCCGCGCGGGAGGCGGTGACCAAGATGTGCACGCTGCCCCTGCTCGCCGGCGAGAACGTCGGACACGCGTTCGTCGTGCCGACAGTCGCGGGCTGCATCGACCTCGTCGTGCAGGTGGCCACCGAGCGCGACGGGAGACGCGTCGTGCGGGAGGTCGTTGCGATCCCAGGTCGGGTCGAAGGCGATGTCGTCGAGACGGCTGACGTCTTCACGACGAGGGGAGGCCGCCTCGTCCGCACAGACGGGTGGCCGCCCCACACCGACCGTTTCGACCGCGCGGGCCACGACCTGTCGCGGCTGCTGTCGCCGTACGGGTACGACTCGTGAGGAGGGCGACCTGATGGGCGCCCTCGTCGGCCTCCTGCTGGGCCTCGGGCTGTTCCTGGTGTGGCGGTCCTTCACGCCGCCGCAGCCGAGGTCGGCGGGTCGGACCCCGCGCCGGGAAAGGGTCGCCGACCTTCTGGCGCAGGCCGGGATCGAGGCGGTGACACCCGGCGGGCTCGTCGCGTCCTGCCTCGGTGTCGGAGCAGTGGTGCTCGTCATGATGTACGTCGTCTCGCGCTCTCCTGCGATCGCGCTCGCGTTCGCACTCATCGCGTCCTGGACCCCGGTCGCGCTCGTCCGGTTCCGGGCCCGACAGCGGCGCAGCGAGCTGCGCGACCTCTGGCCGGAGGTCGTCGACAACCTGGCCTCCGGGGTGCGCGCGGGGCTGTCACTGCCCGAGGCGCTGACCCAGATCGGGGTTCGCGGGCCGCAGGAGCTGCGACGGCCGTTCGCGCGGTTCGGTGAGGACTACCGCGCCAGCGGGCGGTTCTTCGACTGTCTCGACCGGCTCAAGGCTGCTCTTGCCGATCCGGTCGGCGACCGCATCGTCGAGTCGCTGCGGATGGCTCGCGAGGTGGGTGGCAGCGACCTGGGCCGGCTCCTGCGCACGTTGTCGGCGTTCTTGCGCGAGGATGCCCGCACCCGCGCCGAGCTGGAGACCCGGCAGGGCTGGACCGTCAACGCCGCGCGGCTCGCGGTGGCGGCACCGTGGATCGTGCTGGCACTGCTGTCCCTGCGCCCCGAGGCCGTCGAGGCCTACAACAGCACGACCGGGCTCGTCGTCCTCGCGATCGGCGGCGGGCTGTGCTTCGTCGCGTACCGGGTGATGATCCGCATAGGCCGGCTCCCGGAGGAGGAGCGGGTGCTGCGATGAACGTCGTCCTGCAGGGTGCGCTGCTCGGCCTGCTGACGGCCGTCGGGATCCTGCTGTCGGTCAGCCGAGTGCCCGCCTTGCGCAGACCGAGGCTCGACGACCGGCTGGCGCCCTACCTTCGAGACTCCGCGAGGCCGTCACGGCTGCTCCTGAGGGAGCGGACGCTGACGCCGTTCCCCACGCTCGAGCGCATAGTCGGTCCGTTCATGGGCGACGCGGTGCGGCTCCTGGAACGCGTGCTCGGCGGCGCCGCGTCCGCCCGGCACCGGCTCGAGCAGGCGGGTCGAGGTACGACACTCGAGGAGTTCCGTGCCGAGCAGGTGCTCTGGGGCGGTGGCGGCTTGCTCACGGGTATCGGGCTGAGCCTGTTCCTCACCGCGAACAGCGGCTTCCGCCCCGTACCGCTGCTCATTCTCTGCCTCGTGTGCACCGCCACGGGAGTCCTCGCTCGCGACCGCTGGCTGTCCCGGGAGGTGGCTCGGCGCGAGGAACGGATGATGGCGGAGTTCCCGACTATCGCCGAGCTGCTCGCCCTGGCGGTCGCCGCCGGCGAGGGCGCGGTCGGGGCGCTGGAGCGGGTCACCGCGATCAGCCGTGGAGAGCTCGCCCGAGAGCTGGGCCGGTCGCTCGCCGACGCGCGGGCGGGCGCGTCTCTGGTGCAGGCGTTACAGGGCATCGCGGTCCGCACCGGCCTGCCGCCGCTCGCCCGCTTCGTGGACGGCGTGGCGATCGCTGTCGAACGCGGCACCCCGCTCGCGGAGGTACTCCGAGCGCAGGCGGTCGACGTGCGGGAAGCGGGTAAGAGAGCCTTGCTCGAAGCCGGGGGACGCAAGGAGATCGCGATGATGGTTCCCGTCGTGTTCCTCGTTCTGCCTGTCACGGTGTTGTTCGCGCTGTTCCCGGGCTTCTTCGGCTTCAGCTTTGCCGGCTGAGAGAACGCTCGGTCGTGAGGGGGACGGACGATGAGGGAAGGCCACCGGGGCCAGGAGGTTCGACGTCCACGACGTCACTACGGTTCGACGAGGTCACACGAGGGAGTCGGGATGCAGGAGATGCTCGCGGTCGCGGCCAGGCCGCTGTCAGAGGCCGCGTTGCGGGCGTGGACGAGGGTGGCGAGCCATGGGCGCGAACGCGGCGACGTTCCGGGGTGGGTGCTGGTCACCATCATGACCGCAGGCCTCGTCACTGCCCTGTGGCTGGTGGCCGACGACAAGCTGAAGGACCTGTTCAGCAACGCCCTCGACGGCGTGGTCGGCAACGCCCCCTGACCGGCCATGGACCCGCGTGACGACCGGGGGTCGGCAATCGTCGAGTTCACTCTTGTCGGCGTGCTGCTCACGGTGCTGTTCCTCGCCCTACTGCAGCTCGGGCTGGCCCTGCACGTGCGCAACACGCTCGCCGCGTCGGCGGCCGAGGGCGCCCGCTTCGCAGCGAACGCCGACCGCAGTGCAGCGGACGGTGAGGCGGTCACCCGGCAGCTGATCCGGGACTCGCTCGCCGACTCGTTCGCGGACGGCGTGAGCAGCGGCTTCGAGACGGTCGGCGGCGTGCCGACCGTCTACGTCCAGGTCGACGCCACCCTCCCGGTCGTCGGGTTGCTCGGCCCGCCTCGCGGCATCCGGGTCCGCGGCCACGCACTCGAGGAGGCACCGTGACCAGCGGGCGACGTGGCCTCGTGCTGGCTGAGGTCGTCGCCGCCCTGCGCCGCGCGGCCGGGCGGGCCAGCGCTAGTGGTGAGGCTGGCAACGCGATCGTCGAGTTCGTCTACCTCGCCGTGCTGCTCATGGTGCCGCTGGTCTACGTGCTGCTGACCGTCTTCCGCGTGCAGGGCGCTGCGTACGCCGTGTCGAGCGCTGCCCGCGAGGCCGGTCGGGTCTATGCGACGTCGGACTCGCTCGACGATGCCGGGCCCCGGGCGTTCACCGCCGCCAACATCGTGATGCGCGACAGCAACCTTCCGCTTGCCGCGGACGACCTGCGGATCAGCTGCTCGTCCTCGCCGTGTCTCGCGCCCGGGAGCCGCGTGGACGTGGTCATCGCCTACGAGGTGTCCCTTCCGCTGCTCCCGCGGCTCTTCGACGGCCGGGCCCCGGCGACAGTTCGGGTCACCAGTCGGCACCTGGAGGTCGTCGACCGGTTCCGGGAGGGCGCCCGTTGATGCGCCGGAACCCGTCCCCGAGGCTGCGCGCCTGCGTGTCGAGTCGCCCGTCTGTGACGCTGCGCCGGTCGGTGGTGGCGCGTCCGTCTGCGACGGCGCATGCCGCGGGTCGGGTGCGAGCAGTGCTGGCCCGTCGCGAAGACGGTCAGCTGCTCCTTCTCGTCCTGGTCTACGCGGTCATCGCCGGGCTTCTCGTGACCGTGGTCGTGAACCTGTCCAAGGCCTACCTCTATCGACGCTCGCTCGTCGCCGCCGCGGACGGCGCCGCGCTCACCGCTGCCAACCAGCCTGACCTGGGGCGGATATACGCCGGCGCCGGGCCCGTGCTGCCGCTGTCGGAAACAGGTGCTCGCGCCGCGGTCGCGCAGTACTCCCGCGACGCCGATCTCGCCACCCGCTTCAACGGCTTCCGCGTCGTCGACGTCTCGACCGACGGCCAGACGGTCACGGTGACCCTGCGTGCCGTCGTGCGGATGCCGTTCGCGAACCTGCTGACGTCGGCCGTTGCCGGTGGTTATCACGTGGACGCCACGGCGCGCGCCCGGTCGCCGCTGACACCCTGACCGGGGCGTTGCCTGATCTCACCGTCCGCGGACGTGTGTCGCTCGCCCGCTTCACTCGAGGATGGGGTCGGTGCCCTTGGTGTAGGTCTTGCCGAGCGGGCTGGTCCAGGTCTTGACCCCGGTGTCGGGGTCGACGTGCAGCCGCCAGCCGCCATTGGTCTTGGCGTTGTGGTGCTG
>JBOGDX010000329.1:0-4261 GCA_050743225.1 Actinomycetes bacterium
GGCAGAGGTCGCCGGCCAGGATCGCGCCGGCGACGCCGAAGTCCGCCGATGACCCCAGCCACCCGTTGCCCCGATGCAGGGCGGCGAAGCGGCGGTGCACCGACGGCAGACCGCGGCGGGTGTCGCTGGCGTCCATGACGTCGTCGTGGATCAGCGCGGCCGCCTGGAACAGCTCGAGGGACGCAGCCACCGAGACGATGCCGGGCGAGTCGTCGCCCCCCGCGCCGCGCCAGCCCCAGTAGCAGAACGCCGGCCGCAGCCGCTTTCCCCCACCACGCACCAGCTCCCCGATCGCGTCGAGCAGCGGGGCGACGTCGTCGCTGACCTCGTCGAGGACGTCGGCCTGGTGCGTCAGCAGATCGTCGAGCGCCTTATGGACCCGGACCCGCAGGTCCTCCACGTCGACGGGATCGCGTGCGGGGTACACGCCGTCGGAGCCTAACCATCCGGGCCGCGGCCCGGGCGGCGGTGCACCGCTCGCGTAGCCTCGTGCGCGTGACCCAACAGTCCCAGCAGGCCCAACAGGCACGGCGCCCGCGCGACCCATGGTCCCGGGAGAGCGTCATGCCCGGGCGCGCCGGGACGATCACCGAGCTGCTGGGCGAGGGTCGCCAGTCCTTCTCCTTCGAGTTCTTCCCGCCGAAGACCGACGAGGGGGAGCGCTCGCTCTGGCACGTCCTGCGGCAGCTCGAGGCCCTGAAGCCGACGTTCGTGTCGGTGACGTACGGCGCCGGCGGCTCGACCCGTGACCACACGGTGGCGATGACCGGGCAGATCGCGCGAGACACCACGCTGATGCCGGTGGGGCACTTCACGGCGGTCAACCACTCGCTGGGCGAGCTGCGGCACATCATCGGGCAGTACGCCGCCGCCGGTGTGCGCAACGTGCTCGCCCTGCGCGGGGACCCGCCGGGCGACCCCATGGCGGAGTGGGTGCGGCACCCGGAAGGCGTGGAGTACGCAGAGGATCTGGTGCGGCTGCTCAAGGCGTCGGGCGACTTCTGCGTTGGCGTCGCGGCCTTTCCCGAGCGGCATCCCCGCTCACCCGACTGGGAGACCGACACCCGCTTCTTCGTGCAGAAGTGCCAGGCCGGAGCGGACTACGCCATCACCCAGATGTTCTTCTACCCCGAGGACTACCTCCGGCTGCGCGACCGGGTGGCCGCCACCGGGTGCGAGGTTCCGATCATCCCGGGGATCATGCCGGCGACCAACGTGCGCCAGATCGAGCGCTTCGCGCAGCTGTCGAACGCGGCGTTCCCGCCGGACCTCGCGGAGCGGCTGCACGCGGTCGAGGACGACAAGGACGCGATGCGCAGGGTGGGCGTCGAGGCCGCGACCGCACTCTGCGAGCGGCTCCTCGCCGAAGGCGTGCCCGGGCTGCACTTCATCACGCTGAACACCTCGACGGCGACGCGCGAGATCTATCAACAGCTCGGGCTGCGCGACCGCCGCTGAGCACTTGTCAGGTCGTGGCGGGGGTATACGTGGCTGACAGCCTGACAACTCGGGAGGGGTACTTCGACGGGTGGGCCCGGCTGCACGGCGGTTACGACCCGCGGTCCAACGTTCTCGTGCGGGCATGGCTCACCGGCGCGTACGTCGCGGCGGGACCGCTTGCCCGCGCCCGCGTGGCACCCGGCGTCGTCACGCTGGTCGGCGTGCTGGTCAGCGCGGGGGCGGCCGCGCTGGCTGCCGGGTCATCCGGCTGGTGGTACGCGGGCGCCGCCCTTGTCGTCGTACTTTCTGGTCTGGTCGACAGCCTGGACGGCGCCGTCGCTCTGCTGCGCGGGCGAGCCTCGGCGTGGGGACATCTGCTGGACTCCGCAGCCGACCGGGTCAGCGACGCGCTCTATCTCGTCGCGCTGTGGCTTGCCGGTGCGCCGGGTGAGGTCTGCGCTGCCGGCGGGGCGCTGATGTTCCTCCACGAGTACGTCCGGGCTCGCGCGGGGGCCGGTGGGATGACCGAGGTCGGCGTCGTGACGGTCTGGGAGCGGCCCACCCGAGTGATCGCGACGGCCGCGTTCCTCGCATCGGCGGCGTTGCTCGGCGACCCCTGGCCCGCCCTGGGCGCATGGGCGTGGGTGGGCCTGGGGTCGGTGGGCCTCGCGCAGCTGCTCGTCGTCGTCCGGAGACGGCTGGCCTGACTCGCCCGGTCATCTCGAGGGCTCGACCCATGATCATGAAGACTTCTTCGGGCAAGAACTGGCACGAACCTTCATGATCATGGAGTTGAAAGGCTAGGCCGGACCTACCAGCTCGGCCACGATGGCGGCCGACATCCCCACCAGTGGCAGCCCGCCGCCCGGGTGCGCCGACCCGCCGACCAGGAAGAGGCCGGGCACCGGCGAGCGGTTGGCGGGACGCAGGAATGCCGCCCGGGGGCCGTTCGACGCCGACCCGTAGATCGCGCCGCCCGGGGACCGGGTCGCCGTCTCCAGGTCGGCGGGTGTGCGGACCTCCCGCCACAGCACCCGGTCGCGGACGTCCAGCCCGCGCTCGGCCATCACGCTGAACACCCTGTCGGCGTACGTCTCGGCGAGGCCCGGGGCACGCCAGTCGACGAGCCTCGGGCCGTGGCCGTGCCGCGGGGCGTTGACGAGGACGAAGAGCGCCTCGTGGCCCTCCGGTCGCATCGCCGGGTCGGCGGGGGCACACAGGTAGACGGCCGGGTCCGCGACGGGGGCGGCGTCCCGGCCAAACACCGCATCGAACTCGGCGTCGGATGCCGCCGGGAAAAGGACGGTGTGGTGCGCGAGGTCCGGCGTCCGCCCGCGCAGCGCGAGCAGCAGCACGAACCCCGACAGCGAGGGCGGGGTGCGCAAGAGGCGCCGGCGCACGGACCCGGCGACGCCCGCCGGAAGCAGGTCGCCGTACAGGTGTCGCGCGTCCGCGTCCGACACCACCACGTCAGCGGGCAGCCGCTCTCCGGTCGCCAGCTGCACACCAGCTGCTCGTCCACCCGTCAGCTCGACCCGCGTCACGTCCGCGCCATGGCGCACGTCCACACCGCGTAGCACGGCGCGCTCGTGCAACGCGTCGGCGAGCCGGCGGAGCCCGCCGCGGACGTGCCACGCGCCGAACGCCTGCTCCACGTAGGGGATGACGGCGAGCGCGGCGGGTGCGCGCCGAGGATCCGATCCGGTGTAGGTCGCGTAGCGGTCGAGCATCGTGCGCAGCCGTGGGTCACGGAGGTAGCGGCGTCCGAGGTCGCGAAGGGACAGCCACGGCGCGACGGCGCGCAGGTCGGACGTACGACGGGCAAGGCGCACCAGGTCGCGACCCCCGCCGAGCGGTGACTCCAGGAACGGCCCGCGGGTCACCTGCCAGATGTCGTGGGCCCGGTCGAGTAGGGCGGCCCAGTCGCCACCGGCTCCTTCGCCGAGCGCCTCGTCCAATGCCGTGACCAGCCGCGCGCGTGACCCGTTGGGCGCGTCCAGCCAGACCGGGTCGGCACCGTCGACGGCGGGGAAGCGGTAGCGGAACGCCGGGTCGACCTCGACGAGGTCGACGCTGTCCTCCAGGGGCCCCCCGGTCTTGATGAACAGGTCGCGGTAGACGGCCGGCAGTGTCAGCAACGATGGGCCGGTGTCGAACGTGAAGCCGTCCCGCGTGAGGGATCCGAGCTTCCCGCCGACCTCGGCGGCCTGCTCGCAGAGCGTCACCCGATGGCCCACGGTGGCGAGCCGGGCCGCAACGGCGAGGCCGCCCATGCCTGCACCGACCACGACGACCCGGGCCACGACATGACCCTACGGAAGCCTCGATCCCTTCCAATCCGCGGGCCAGCCGGCGTCGTATGTCCCTTGTGACCTCCGACGAGCAGCGCGCGCGCCCGTCGCGGTCCCTGCTCGGAGCACTGGCCGGGTTCCTCGCTGCGCTGGCAGCGCTCGGCGCGGCCGAGCTGATGGCAGGGTTCGTCCGCCCGCAGTCCTCACCGCTGGCGGCCGTGGGAAGCACCGTGATCGACACGTCCCCGGTGTGGCTCAAGGACTTCGCGATCCGCACCTTCGGGACCAACGACAAGCCGGTGCTCGTCGGCTCCATGTTCGCCGTGATCGTCCTGATGTCGCTCGTGACCGGCGCGCTCACCGTGCGGAGGCAGTCCGTCGGCCTGGTCGGCGTCGCGCTGCTCGGCCTCGCCGGTGTCGCGGCCGCTGCCACCCGCCCCGACGCGCGGTTCCTCGACCCGCTGCCGTCGGTCGTGGGCGCCGTTGTCGGCGCGATCGCCCTGCTGCTCATGCTGCGTCCGCTGGTGGAG
>JBOGDX010000330.1:0-4257 GCA_050743225.1 Actinomycetes bacterium
AGCCGGCGCTCACGGTCGACGGCCCCGGCGAGCAGCCGGCCGCGGGAGTAGACGCCCTGCTCGCGCTGGGCGCCGCGGCGCCGGCGGTGGCCTGCCTGCAGCGCGAGCTCATCGCAGAGGTGGTCGCCGGTGCGTGCGCCCGGCTCGGCCGACCGGTCGACCCGGCGGAGGTCGGCGAGCCCGCGAAGGGCGGCCTCGTGGTGCTGCACCTGGCCGGCGACGGCGCGCCACCGCGGCTGGTCGACTGGGAGCGCCTGCCGCCGGTCGGCTGACCGGTCGCGCTGACCGCCCCCCCAAATGGGCGGGACCCCGGAGCCGGGGGGGTTGGCTCCGAGGTCCCTATGCGGGCTGGCGGGGGGGATGCCGGCCCGCACTCTCTGGGGGCGCTGAGCGCGCCGGTGCGGTGGGCGGGGCTAGAGCACCCGTCCGTAGGACACGTTCGAGGACCAGGCGCGGTGCTTGCCCACGCCGGAGCCCGGGTTGGAGGCCTCCCACCAGTAGCCGTTGCCGGCGTAGATAGCCACGTGGCCGACGCTGCCGCCGCCGCCGTTGTAGACGAACACCAGGTCACCGGGCTGCGGGTTGGACACGCTCTGCACGGAGCTGCGCTGCGCCGAGGACGAGTGCGGCAGGGAGACGCCGACCTTGCTGAACACGTACGACGTGAAGCCGGAGCAGTCGAAGCCGTTCGGCCCGTTGCCGCCGTACGAGTAGTAGGCGTCGGAGGCCACCTGCGACGCGATCTGCAGCACGTTGGCCGCGGACGCGCTCATCCGCTCGACGCCGCGCGACGCGGAGGTGAAGGAGCGGGCCTCTGCAGCGCGCTTCTCCGCCCGGCGCTCTGCCCGGCGCTCGGCCGCTGCCTTGCGGCGGGCCTCGGCGCGGGCCTTCGCCCTCGCCATGCGCTCCGCCTGCTCGCGCTGCTCGGCCGTGACGGCGTCGCGGAGGGCGAGGGCCGTGGAGGCGTTGGACAGGTCGATCGAGTCGGTCGCGTCCCGCTGGTCGGCGACCGGGCGGATGTTGATCTCCTGCGTGGTCTTGCCGGTCGGGGTTGCGTTGGCGACGACGGTCCCGGTCACCGAGAGGGTGCCGGCGACCCCGGCCGCGATCCCCAGGTGGACGGGGGTGTTGGCCATCTTGCCGAGCTGGGCAAGTCGAGAGGGGCGACGGTGCTTTGACAAACGTGGTTCCTCTCCCACGCCTACGGGGTGAGCTGTCGGGTTCGGGCGGGAGATGCCCGGCCGCTGCGGTCGAGACCGGTGCGGCTTCACCCCTAGGACCCCTGAGGGGCCCACGTTTCGTGGGTCCCCCGCTCCTGCCAGGCGACTGTCGGAACTGCTGCGTGCGCGGGGCAGGATTCGGCGGCCACACACGCGCCCGACCGGAGGTCCCGATCGGGCGAGAGGAGACTAATGGAACCCCCCAGAGGGGTCCAAACCGCCCCCCGGCTCGGCGCGTCCGGGGCGGTTTGCCCCGATTCGTCCCTCGCCGCAGCTAGCGCTCGACCGGGTAGCCGGCCGCGACCCAGTCGCCGGTGCCGCCCTCGACGTTCACCGCGTCCACCCCGTGGTGGGCGAGGAACTGCGCTGCCTGCGCGCTGCGGGCGCCGACCTGGCAGATGAAGAAGACCGGGCGGTCGGTGGAGAACTCGGGGACGTGCTGCGGAACGGTGCGCAGCGGCACCAGGCGGGCGCCCGGGACGTGCCCCTCGGCGAACTCGTAGGGCTCGCGGACGTCGACGACCTCCACCTCGCCGCCGTCGAGGGCGGCCTTGAGGTCGTGGATGCTGGCGCTGCGCATGCTGCGGTGCTGCCTTCCTGTCACAGAACGGGGCCGGCGGTGACGAAGACGTGCGACGCCACCTCGTCGGAGATCTCGGTAGCCTCCCCGCCGGACCCGACGAGCAACCCCTCGCCGCCGCGGCCGACGGTCACCGCGGCGCCGGGACGGACCCCGGCGCGGTGCAGCCGGGACATCAGCGCCGGGTCGGTCTGCACCGGCTCGGCCAGCCGCCGGACGACCACCGACGTGACGCCGTCGCGGCTCACCCGGTCCAGCGACATCAGGTCCTCCGGCGGCGACCCGTCGGACGCCAGGTCCGCCTCCTCGCCGAGCTCCTCGAGGCCGGGGATCGGGTTGCCGAACGGCGAGACGGTCGGGTGCCCGAGCACCGCCAGCAGCTTGCGTTCGACCGTCTCGGACATGACGTGCTCCCAGCGGCAGGCCTCGTCGTGCACCAGCTCCCAGTCCAGCCCGACGACCTGCACCAGAAGGCACTCGGCCAGCCGGTGCTTGCGCATCACGCGGGTCGCCATCGTGCGGCCCTTGGGGCTCAGCTCGAGGTGACGGTCCCCCTCGACGCTGAGCAGGCCGTCCCGCTCCATCCGCGCCACGGTCTGCGACACGGTCGGGCCGGACTGCCCCAGCCGCTCGGCGATGCGGGCCCGCAAGGGCACGACACCCTCCTCCTCCAGCTCGAACACGGTCCGGAGGTACATCTCGGTGGTGTCGATGAGCTCGCTCACGGCGGCCATTCTCGCGTACGTCGGGAAGGTTGCCGTCCGCTGCACGACGGCGGGCGTTTCCGGGCTCCTTTCCGGGGCATCCGTCGGGCCGTGAGCGCCGCCGACTTCGTCCCCGAGGGCGCGGACCTGGACGGGCTGCGAACGGCAGCGGCGGGCTGCCGGGGCTGCGAGCTGTGGGAGGACGCGACGCAAACGGTGTTCTCCGCCGGCTCGCCGACCGCCCGGCTGGCCCTGATCGGCGAGCAGCCCGGCGACCAGGAGGACCGTCAGGGCGTCCCGTTCGTCGGCCCGGCCGGCCGGCTGCTACAGCGGGCGGTGGACGAGGCCGGGATCGAGCGCGGCGAGGTCTACGTCGGCAACGCGGTCAAGCACTTCCGCTTCACCCAGTCAGCCCCGGGCAAGCGGCGCATGCACAAGACACCCGAGCTCGCCCACATCGAGGCGTGCAAGCCGTGGCTGACCGCCGAGCTGCGGCTGGTGGACCCGGAGGTCATCGTGTGCCTGGGCGCCACCGCGGCGCGGGCGCTGCTCGGTCCGTCGGTGCGGGTGACCAAGGACCGCGGCGCGGTGATCGAGCGCGAGACCTCCCTCGGGACGCGCCGGTTCGTCGTCACGACCCATCCGTCAGCGGTGCTGCGGGTGCCGGACGCGGAGCGCGACGCCGCGTACGCCGCTCTGGTCGCCGACCTGCGCCTGGCGGCCGGGGCTCTGCCCGGCTGAGCGCGCCGAGGCGGCCGTCCTGGTCCGCATCCGGCTTCGCCATCATTGGGGTGATCCCGCTCCGCACGATGGCCCTGAGCGGCTCCGATCCCGACGAAAGCGCACCGACTCGTGAGCTCCACCGCCGACTCCCGGCTGCTCGTCCCCGCCCGGTTCAACGGCCCGCCGGGCTCGGCCAACGGCGGGTTCGTCGCGGGACTGCTGGCCGCCCGGGTCCCCGGCGACGGGCCGGTGCAGGTCACCCTGCGCGAGCCGCCGCCGCTGGACGTCCCGCTCACGGTGCGGACCGACCAGGGCCAGGTGGTCGCGACCTTCGGCGGGGCCGTCGTCGTCTCCGCCGAGCCGGGTGTGTTCGACGCCGACCCGGTGCTGCCGGTGCCGTTCGAGCAGGCGGCGGCCGCAGAGAGCGACTACGCCGGGTTCGTCGCGCACCCGTTCCCCGGCTGCTTCGTCTGCGGGCCGGACCGCCCCGCCGGCGACGGGCTCGGGCTGCGCCCTGGGCGGCTGAGCGCCGATCCGGCAGACACGGTGGCCACGACCTGGGTGCCCGACGCGTCCGTCGCCGACGACCAGGGCCGGATCGTCGTGCACCTGGTCTGGGCGGCACTGGACTGTCCGAGCGGCTGGGCCAGCGACCTGGTGGCCCGCCCCGCGGTCCTGGGCCGGATCACCGCCGCGGTGCCCGCGGTACCGCAGGTCGGTGACCGCTGCGTGGTCGTCGGGCGGGTGCTGCGGGTCGAGGGTCGCAAGACGTTCACGGCGAGCACGGCGTACGACGCCGACGGCCGCGTCCTCGGCCAGGCCGAGGCGACCTGGATCGCCCTGCGTCAGGACCCGGCGGCGCCGGGGGCCGCCGACGGCGCCGCCCCCAGACCTGGCTAACCCGTTGTGCCGGACCGGGCCCGGGTCGTACCGTCGTCGGTACACGGAAGGGAGGTGGTCCGAGAGTTGAGAACTTGCAGGACGCGTGAGGTGGCTGCCAGCTAGAGCCACGACCGACTCGGTACCCACC
>JBOGDX010000331.1:0-4250 GCA_050743225.1 Actinomycetes bacterium
CCTCCGCGCCGTCGCGTACGAATACCGGACCTTCGCCAGGGAGCACCCCGGCCTCTATGCATCGCTGCTGCCGGCCCCGCGTGCCGACAGGGACCCAGACGGCGCCGCCGCTGCCGCCGAACCGGTGCGCGTTGTGGCCCGGGCCCTGACCGAGCTCGGTGCGCCACCCGACCAGCACATCAACCTGATCCGCACCCTGCGCGCAACCCTTCACGGCTTCGTGGACCTGGAGAACGGCGATGGGTTCGGCATGGACGAGCCGGTCGACGCCTCGTTCGACGCAGCACTCGACCTCCTCATTGGCGCCATCGCGAGCTGGCGACCCCCACGACGTGACCGAGTGGCGGCGCAACATCGGCGAAACACCCGTCGGTGACACTGAGCCGGACGGGACGGGCGGGCGCCAGGACACGCAAGGGAAGGGAACAGTGAGCCGGTTGGCCGCAGCTCTCGCCGAGCTGCACGACACGTATCTCGTCGCGATCAACCGTGCCGTCGCCGAGGATCGACTCGACATCGTGGCCCGCCTGGAGGAGGAGTTTACCGAGCGGTCGCTGCATCTCGTTCTCGAACACGGCTGACCTGGCGAGGGTCGACCACGATGCGGGGCTAGACGAAGACGGCGACCGCCTTCGTCGTGGTCCCTTCGTCCTCGACAAGAGCCAGGAACCGGCCGTCGGGGGCGAAGACCGCCACCGGGCCGGTCGTGCCCGTCGCGGCGAGGGGCCCGCCGTGCGACACGACACGCGCCTCGTCAGCGGTGACGTCCCGGCCGGGGAACGCGGCCCGGGCCGCGTGGGCAATCGGCACCAGCACGAACTCGTCCGCGAGCTGGTCGAGCGTGTGTGCCGCGGACAGGTCGTACGGCCCGACGCGGGTTCGCCGCAGCGCGGTGAGGTGGCCACCCACGCCGAGCCCCCCACCCAGATCACGGGCCAGTGCCCGCACGTAGGTACCGCTGGAGCAGACCACGTGGACGTCGAGGTCGATGAACCCGAGCGAGTGCCGTACGTCCACCAGCGTGAGCTCGTGGACGGTCACTCGGCGGGCCGGTAGGTCGACCTGCTCCCCCGACCGGACCCGTCGGTAGGCGCGCTGTCCGTCGACCTTGACCGCACTCACCGCGGAGGGCACCTGGTCGATGTCGCCGGTCAGGCGCGTCAGTCCCTCCGCGACCGCCTCGGGCGTCACGTGGTCCGTCGAGGTCGTCGAGAGCAGCTCACCCTCGGCGTCGTCGGTCATTGTGGTCGCGCCGAGCCGCACCGTCGCCTCGTACGCCTTCTCGGTCAGCGCGAGGTGCCCGAGCAGCCGGGTGGCTCGGTTGACGCCTATGACCAGGACCCCGGTCGCCATCGGGTCGAGCGTGCCGGCATGGCCGACCCGTCGCGTGCCGGCGAGCCGGCGCACCCGCGCGACGACGTCGTGCGACGTCATCCCACCGGGCTTGTCGACGACGACGAGGCCGTCACCGGCCGCTGTCACCGCGCGGCGTCGTCGTCCTCGTCGCCGGTGCGCGGCGCCTTGTAGGGGTCGGACTCACCTGCGTACGTCGCGCCGGCCGCCGCCCGGTGAACCTCGGCATCGGCGGTGGCCACCTGGGCCAGCAGGTCCTCGATGTGCGCGGCGTTCTCAGGCACAGCGTCCGCGACGAACGTGAGTGTCGGCGTGTGCCGCACACCGGTCTGCCGGCCGACCTCGCTGCGCAGCACGCCACGCGCACTCTCCAGCGCGGCCGCGGTATCAGCCTTCTCGGTGTCATCTCCGAAGACGGTGTAGAAGACGGTCGCCTGCTGGAGGTCGTTCGTGACTCTGGCATCGGTCACCGTGATGAAGCCGAGCCGTGGGTCCTTGACCCGGGTCTCGAGCATCTCGGCGACGACGACCTTGATGCGGTCTGCCAGCTTGCGCGCTCGCGCGGCGTCCACCACGGATCCGTCCTCCCGCTCCGCGGACTACGCGTCCGCACTGGTCGTGAACCACTGCCTGGCGGACAGCAGCTCCATCTCCGGCCGCGAAGCGACCAGCCGCTCGCACGCGTCGAGCACCTCGACGCAGTGCGCGCGGTCGGCCGCCACGACGGCCACACCGACGAGGGCGCGACGGTGCAGGTCGAGATGACCTGCCTCCGCCGCGCTCACGTCGTACCTCCTGCGCAGCTCGGCGACCACGGGCCGCACGAGCGAGCGCTTCTGCTTCAAGGAGCGCACCTCACCCAGGAGCAGGTCGAGCTCCAGGCTTCCGACGTACACGGGCGCTCTTCCTGCTCGTGACGAACTGGCTCAGGCACGCGCCTTCTCGCGCATCTCGAAGGTCTCGACGACGTCGTCCACCTTGATGTCGTTGAACGACCCCAGGCCGATGCCGCACTCGTAGCCCTCGCGGACCTCGGTCGCGTCCTCCTTGAACCGGCGCAGCGACTCGATCGTGAGGTTGTCCGCCACGACGGCGCCGTCGCGGACGAGCCGCGCCCTCGCGTTGCGCCGGATCTCGCCGCTGCGGACCAGACACCCGGCGATGTTGCCGAACTTGCTGGACCGGAACACCTCGCGGATCTCCGCGGTGCCGAGCTGTGCCTCCTCGTACTCGGGCTTGAGCATGCCCTTGAGCGCGGCCTCGACCTCGTCGATCGCCTGGTAGATCACCGAGTAGTAGCGGACGTCAACGCCCTCACGGTCGATGAGCTCGGTGACCCGCTCGGCGGGCCGGACGTTGAAGCCGATGATGACGGCGTCCGAGGCAACGGCGAGGTTGACGTCGTTCTGCGTGATGGCACCGACCCCCCGGTCGATGACCCGCAGCGCGACCTCCTCGCCCACGTCGATGCCGAGCAGGGCGTCCTCGAGCGCCTCGACGGAGCCCGACCCGTCACCCTTGAGGATGAGGTTGAGCGTGTCGACCTTGCTCTGCTCCAGCCAGTCCTCGAGCGAGACCCGCTTGCGCGCCTTGGCCAGTGCCGCGTTGCGCTCCATCGCCTGACGCTTCTCGGCGATCTGACGGGCGATGCGGTCCTCGTCCGCGACGAGGAACTTGTCCCCGGCACCGGGCACCGAGGTGAACCCCAGCACCTGGACCGGCCGGGACGGCAGGGCCACGTCGAGGTTCTCGCCGTGCTCGTCGAGCATCGCCCGCACCCGGCCGTACGCGTCGCCGGCGACGATCGAGTCACCGACGGCGAGCGTGCCGCGCTGGACCAGCACGGTCGCGACCGCCCCACGGCCACGGTCGAGGTGGGCCTCGATCGCGACGCCCCGGGCGGGAGCGTCGGCCACGGCACGCAGGTCGAGCGCCGCGTCGGCGGTGAGCAGGATCGACTCCAGCAGCTGGTCGATGTTCTGGCTCTGCTTGGCCGACACGTCGACGAAGATCGTCTCGCCGCCGTACTCCTCGGCCACGAGGTTGTACTCGGTCAGCTGCTGACGGATCTTGGCCGGGTTCGCACCCTCGGTGTCGATCTTGTTGACGGCCACGACGATCGGCACGTCCGCGGCCTGGGCGTGGTTGAGCGCCTCGATGGTCTGCGGCATGACGCCGTCGTCGGCGGCGACCACGAGCACCGCGATGTCGGTGACCTTCGCGCCACGGGCACGCATCGCGGTGAACGCCTCGTGACCCGGGGTGTCGATGAACGTGATCGCCCGGTCCTGGCCCTCGTGCGTGGTGTGGACCTGGTAGGCGCCGATCGACTGCGTGATGCCGCCGGCCTCACCGGAGAGGACGTCGGTCTTGCGGATCGCGTCCAGCAGCCGGGTCTTTCCGTGGTCGACGTGACCCATGACGGTGACGACGGGCGGACGCTCGACGAGCTGCTCCTCGTCCCAGTCCTCGCCCTCGAAGTCGATGGAGAACGACTCGAGCAGCTCGCGGTCCTCGTCCTCCGGGCTGACGATCTGCACCTGGAAGCCCAGCTCGGCCCCGAGCAGGGCGAAGGTGTCCTCGTCCAGCGACTGGGTGGCGGTCGCCATCTCACCGAGGTGGAACAGGACCGTCACCAGCGACGCCGGGTTGGCGTCGATCTTCTCGGCGAAGTCGGTCAGCGACGAGCCGCGCGCCAGCCGGACGACGGTCGAGCCGTCGCCGCGGGGGACCTGGACGCCGCCGATCGACGGCGCCGCCATGTTGTCGAACTCCTGGCGCCGCTGCTTCTTCGACTTCCGCCCACGGCGCGGGGGACCGCCGGGACGGCCGAACGCGCCAGCCGTGCCGCCGCGGCGGGGACCTCCGCCACGACCGCTGAAGCCGCGGCCGCCTCC
>JBOGDX010000332.1:0-4236 GCA_050743225.1 Actinomycetes bacterium
GGGCCAGCCAGGTCGCGATCAGCGCGGTGACGACCGCGAGCGCGACCAGCAGGGCCAGGCCAGCGACTGCCCGGGCACCAGGGGCCACCACCGCGGCCCGCAGCCCTACCGGGAGCCGGTCTGCGACGTCGGCCCGCGACCGCGCCGCACGGGACCCGGATGCCCTCGGAGTGCGCAGCGCAGGTTGGGGAGGAGGGTCGGGCACCCAGCCCGTCGGGCGGGCGGGCAGGGCGGGGTCGAGCCGGCGCAACGGCGCCGGGGCTGGGTCGCCAGGGCCCGGCAGACGTCGGTGTCTCGCACTGCGGTCGGCCACACGACGACGCTAGGGACGGCCGTCCCACCGCGACGGAACGCCGAGGAGACTTGTGGACGAGCGACCGGACACGTCGTACCTGTGGACGTCCCGCCCCGCGCCCACCTGTTGTCAGACGTGTGGAGCGACGACCACCGCGAGCATCCCGGGCCCGACGTGCGCCCCGACCACGGCACCCACCTCGCTCACGTGCAGGTCCTTGAGCTCGACAAGACGTGCCCTCAGGCGCTCGGCGAGCGACGCCGCGCGGTCCGGGTTGGCCAGATGGTGCACCGCCACGTCGACCGGTTGCTGACCGGCCCGCTCCACGGCCAGCTCCTCCAATCGGGCGATCGCGCGCGACGACGTGCGCACCTTCTCCAGCGGTTCGATCTGGCCGTCGACGAGGTGGAGCAGCGGCTTCACCGCCAGGGCAGATCCCAGCAGCGCCGCCGCCGGCCCGATGCGGCCACCACGGCGCAGGTGCTCGAGCGTGTCCACGTAGAAGACGGCCGACGTGGACTCGGCCCGTCGCCTCGCGACGTCGGCGACCTCATCCACCGTGGCACCGGCTGATGCGGCCTGTGCTGCGGCGAGCACCGCGTAGCCGAGCCCCATCCCGAGTGACCGCGAGTCGACGACCTCGGTGCGCACCGGCGACTCCTTCGCCGCCAGCTGCGCGGACTCGACGGTGCCGGACATCCGGGCCGACAGGTGCACGGAGACGACCCCGTCACACCCCCGGTCGGCCGCCCGCGCGTAGGCGTCGGCGAAGGCCGCCGGGCCGGGGCGTGACGTCGACACCGGCGTCCACCGCCGCAGCGCCTCGGACACCGTCGCCGAGGACGTCTCGCCGCCCTCGTCGTACGCCGTGCCCCCGATCACCACCTGCAGCGGCACCACTTCGATGCCGTGCTGGGCCACCAGGGCCGCCGGCAGATAGCTCGTCGAGTCGGTGACGACCGCAACGCGCGACCCGCTCACGCTGGGACCACGTTCACCAGCCGCGGTGCACGCACCACGACCGTACGCACGTCCCGACCGTCGAGAGCCCGCTGCACCGCCTCGGACGCCAGCGCCTTCTCGCGCAGCTCGTCGTCGGAGACGTCGGGCGACACCTCGATCCGGTCCCGCACCTTTCCCGCCACCTGCAGCACGCACGTGACCGACTCGAGCGCGAGCATCTGTGGGTCGGCGGTCGGGAAGGGCTCGTAGGCCAGCGTCTGCCCGTGTCCTAGCCGCGACCACAGCTCCTCGGCCAGGTGCGGCGCCAGGGGGGCGACCATCAGCACCATCGTCTCGGCCACCTCGCGGTGGGTCGTCCCCAGCTTGACGACATGGTTGTTCAGCTCGATCAACCGCGCGATCGCGGTGTTGTTGCCCATGTTCTCCATGTCGTGCCGCACCCGGTCGATGGTGCGGTGCAGCAACCGGCGGGTCCCGTCGTCGGGCTCGTCGTCGACGACTCGCAGCGCGCCCGTCTGCTCGTCCACGACGTTGCGCCACAGTCGCTGGAGGAAGCGCTGCGAGCCGACGACGGCGCGCGTCTCCCAGGGCCTCGACTGGTCCAGCGGGCCCATCGACATCTCGTAGAGCCGAAAGGTGTCCGCTCCGAAGGCGTCGAACATCTCGTCCGGCGTCACCATGTTCTTCAGGCTCTTGCCCATCTTCCCGTAGCCGCGGGTCACCGGCTTGCCGTCCCAGGTGTAGCCGCCGTGGCCGTCCTCGACCACGTCCTCGGCCGGCACGTACGCGCCCCGCTCGTCGGTGTACGCGTACGCCTCGATGTAGCCCTGGTTGAACAGGCGCTGGAACGGCTCGCGGCTGGACAGGTAGCCCAGGTCGTGCAGCACCTTGTGCCAGAAGCGGGCGTAGAGCAGGTGCAGGACCGCGTGCTCGACCCCGCCGATGTAGAGATCGACTCCTCCGGGGTCGCCGGGATCCTGCGGGCCCATCCAGTACCGCTCGACCTCGGGGTCGACGAAGGCGTCGGCGTTGGTCGGGTCCAGGTAGCGCAGCTCGTACCAGCACGAGCCCGCCCACTGCGGCATGGTGTTGGTCTCGCGGCGGTAGCGCCGCAGTCCGTCGCCCAGGTCCAGCTCGACCTCGACCCATTCGGTGTTGCGGGACAGCGGCGGCTGCGGCTCGCTGGTGGTGTCGTCCTCGGCGAAGGTCTTGGGCGCGTAGTCGTCGACCTCGGGCAGCTCGACCGGCAGCATCGAATCCGGCAACGCCCTTGGCAGCCCGTCCTCGTCGTACACGACCGGGAACGGCTCGCCCCAGTACCGCTGGCGGCTGAACAGCCAGTCCCGCAGCTTGTACGTGACGGTACGACGCCCGGCGCTGCGCTCCTCCAGCCACTCGGTGATGCACGACTTCGCCTCGGCGACCGGCAGGCCGTTCAGGCTGATGGTGTCGTTGGCGGAGTTGATCGCGGGGCCCTCGTCGCTGTACGCCTCGCCCTCCCAGCCCTCCGGCGGCTGCACGGTGCGGATGATCCGCAGGCCGAAGCGCTCGGCGAACTCCCAGTCGCGTTCGTCCTGTCCTGGCACCGCCATGATCGCGCCGGTGCCGTAGCCCATCAGCACGTAGTCGGCGACGAAGACCGGCAGCGCCTCACCGGTGACCGGGTTCGTCGCGTAGGCCCCGGAGAAGACCCCGCTCTTGTCCCGGCCCTCGGTCTGCCGCTCGACGTCGGTCTTCAGCTCGGCCGCTCGCCGGTACGCCTCGACCGCGTCGCGCGGGGTGGCCGCGCCGCCGGTCCAGGACTGTGGGACGTCGCCCGGCCAGGCGCCCGATGCCAGCAGGTCGACCATCGGGTGCTCCGGGGCCAGCACCATGAACGTGGCGCCGAACAGCGTGTCCGGCCGGGTGGTGAACACCTCGATCGTCCCGGCCGTGCTCGGGAACGAGACCACGGCGCCCTCGGAACGGCCGATCCAGTTCCGCTGCATCAGCTTGATGGACTCCGGCCAGTCCAGGTGGTCCAGGTCGGACAGCAGCCTCTCGGCGTACGCCGTGATGCGCATCATCCACTGGCGCAGCTCGCGCTTGAATACCGGGAAGTTTCCGCGCTCACTGCGTCCGTCGGACGTGACCTCCTCGTTGGCCAGCACCGTGCCCAGACCGGGGCACCAGTTGACCGGGGACTGTGACAGGTAGGCCAGCCGATGAGCGTCGACGACCCGACGGCGGGAGACGCCGTCCAGGTCCTGCCAGAGGGTGCCCGGCTCGACACCCGGCACCCCGGGGGGCACCGGTCGGCTCCCGGCTGCCAGATCGGCCTCCAGATCGGCGATCGGCCGGGCCCGGTCCTGCTCGTGGTCGTACCAGGCGTTGTAGATCTGCAGGAAGATCCACTGTGTCCACCGGTAGAACTCGACGTCAGTCGTGGCGACGCTGCGCCGGGCGTCGTGCGCCAGGCCCAACCGGCGCAGCTGTTGACGCATGGTCGCGATGTTCGCCTCGGTGGTGACCCGCGGGTGCTGCCCGGTCTGCACGGCGTACTGCTCCGCGGGCAGACCGAACGCGTCGTAGCCCAGCGCGTGCAGGACGTTGTGGCCGGTCATGCGCTTGAAGCGCCCGTGCACGTCGGTCGCGATGTAGCCCAGGGGGTGGCCGACGTGCAGGCCGACGCCGGACGGGTACGGGAACATGTCCAGCACGTACCGCTTCGGGCGCTCCGCGACGGCCCCGGGGTCGCCCAGCGGACCGGAAGGGTTGGGCGCCTCGAAGGTTCCGTCGCGTTCCCAGCGGTCCTGCCACCGCTGCTCGATCTCCGCCGCCAGCGCCGCGGTGTACCGGAAGGGCGTCTCGGGGTCGGCGACAGCATCACCGGCGGGGCGGGGGGATGTCTCGCTCATCGTCGTGGCGCGCTCTCTGGTCGGTTGTGGTCCGGACATGAAGAAGCCCCTCTCGCAGGAGGGGCGGCCGCGCTGACGTGG
>JBOGDX010000333.1:0-4229 GCA_050743225.1 Actinomycetes bacterium
GCCGTGACGACCCTGCGCACCGAGGCCGTCACCTTCCCCGGCAAGGCCCAGGCCGTCGCAGTGACGCTGCCGGCGAGGGCGCAGACGGCCGTCGTGGGCGCGGCGGTCGAGGTCGCCGACCGCACCGACGCGGTCTACGGCGACCTGCTGACCCGCGGCCGGCGCGTGGTCGGCCGGCTCCGCCGCCAGAAGGCGACGCAGGAGCTCAAGCGCGACGCTGGCACGACCGTCCGGCGCAGCAAGGCCGCAAAGACCACGGCCAAGAAGGGCGCGGCGGCCACCAGGTCATCCGCCAAGCGGACGACGACCACCGCGCGCAAGAACACCGCCGCGACCCGCAAGGCGACCGGTTCGGCCGCGACCTCCGCGCGCAAGACCGCGGCCTCCGCGACCAAGGCCGTCTCGGACGGCTCGGCCAAGGTCGGCAGCTGACCGACGTGTCGGTGGGGGTCCGCGAGCCGGCCCCCCACCGCACGGGTGCCCATTAGGCTGGGGCGATGGACATCCTGGGCCCCGTGCAGTCCTTCGTGCTGCTGCTGCTCGGGATCGGTTCCCTGGTCCTGACCGGCTTCGCAACCGTGGACGCCCTCAGGCATCGCGGTTCGCTGTTCCCGCACGTGGGCCGGCTGTCCAAGCCGGCGTGGCTGGGCATCCTGGTCGCCGCTTTCCTGATCAGCATCGTGTCGTTCGGCTACTCGTCGACGCTCGGTTTCCTGAACGTGATCGGCGTGATCGCGGCCGGCATCTACCTCGCCGAGGTCCGTCCCAAGCTGCGGCAGATCGGCGGCGGGCGCGGCTCGGGCCCCTACGGCCCCTACTGACGCGTGGGCGGGGACACGCACGGGCGGACGGCGCGGCTGGAGCTGGCCGACCAGACGCTACGCGAGTGGGACGCCTTCGTGCTCGACAGCTCGCCCGACGGGCTCGTCCTCGACCGCTCCGCGTTCTACCCCGGTGGCGGCGGGCAGCCGCCGGACCACGGCAGCCTGCTGTGGGGCGGCGTCCAGACCCGCATCGTGGGCGTACGCCGTGGCGACGACCTCGTGCTCGTCCCGGCCGAGGGTGACCCCGTGCCGCCCGTCGGCACGGCCGTCCGCGGCGCCGTGGAAGACGTCCGACGCTCCGCGCTGATGCGCACCCACTCGGGGGTGCACCTGCTGGCCGGCGTGGTCTACCGCGACTTCGGCGCCCTCGTCACCGGCGGAAACATGGAGCCGCTGGAGGCCCGGATGGACTTCAACCTTCCCGAGGTGCCCGAGGGGTTCAAGGACCGGGTCGCCGAGGCCTGTGCCGTGGAGGTGGCGGCGGACCGGGCGATTGCCGTGGGGACGATGCCTCGCGAGGCGGCGTTCGCCACACATCCCGACCTGATCCGCACCGCCACCGACCTGCTGCCGCCGGACCTGGAGGTCGTGCGCATCGTCGACATCGTCGGCCTCGACACGCAGGCCGACGGCGGGACCCACGTCGCGTCCACGAGCCAGATCGGGCGCATCGACGTGGTCAAGGTGGAGAGCAAGGGCAAGGGCTTCCGCCGGCTGCGGGTCAGGCTCTCCGACCCCGGCTGACCGATGGACGTGACTGCCGTGCAGGGCGACATCACCGAGCAGGAGGTCGACGCCGTCGTGAACGCCGCGAACTCCTCCCTCCTCGGTGGAGGTGGGGTCGACGGCGCGATCCACTCCCGCGGCGGGCCGCAGATCCTGGCTGCCTGCCGTGAGCTGCGGGCCACCTCGCTGCCCGACGGGCTGCCGGCCGGGCAGGCTGTCGCGACGACCGCCGGCCGGCTGCCGGCGCGTTGGGTGATCCACACCGTCGGGCCGGTGCACTCCCGCACCGACGACCGATCGCACGTGCTCGCCTCCGCCTACCGCGAGTCGCTCAGGGTCGCGGAGGAGCTCGGCGCCCGCAGCGTGGCCTTCCCGGCCGTGTCGGCGGGGGTCTACGGCTGGCCTGTCGACGACGCCGCGCGCATCGCCGTCTCCACGGTCCGCGAGCACTCGCCCGCCTCGGTCGAGGAGGTGCGCTTCGTCCTGTTCGGGCAGGAGACGTACGACGCGTTCAGCGCCGTCCTGGGCCACTTGTCAGACTCCTGACCGCGGAAACGCCAGCGAGAGTCTGACAGCTCTCAGCTGGGGGCGCCGCGGCGGTGCACCTTGTGCTGAGCCGCCTGGGCCAGCGGCTTGACCACGAGCAGGTCGACGTCGACGTGCGGCGGCCGGGTCACGCACCAGGCGACGCAGTCGGCGATGTCGTCGGCGGTCAACGGGGCGTCGACACCCTCGTACACCTTGGCGGCCCGCGCGGCGTCGCCACGGAACCGCGTCAGGGAGAACTCCTCGGTGGCCACCATGCCGGGCGCGATCTCGGTCACCCGCACCGGCTGGCCGTTGAGCTCGAGCCGCAGCGTCTCGGCCAGTGCGGTCGTGGCGTGCTTGGCCGCCGTGTAGCCCCCGCCGCCCTCGTACACGATGCGGCCCGCCGTCGACCCCATCACCACGACGTGACCCCGGCCGCTGGCCACGAGCGCGGGCAGCAACGCCTGCGTGACCTGCAGCACACCGATCACGTTGACCTCGTACATGCGGCGCCACTCGTCGGGGTCCGCTGTCGCGACCGCATCCATTCCCAGGGCGAGGCCGGCGTTGTTCACCAGCACCGTCAGCTCGGGCACCGCTTCGGCCAGGGCTGTCACCGACTCGGGCGACGTCACGTCCAGCGTCACGGCTCGCGCACCGGTCTCGGCGCACAAAGCGTCGAGCAGGTCGCGACGGCGGGCGGCGGCCACCACGTCGAAGCCCTCGGCCACCAACCGGCGCGCGGTCGCCGCCCCGATCCCGCTGCTCGCGCCGGTCACGACCGCTGTTCCCCTGTCCATGACGGGCATCCTGCCGCGATTCGGTTCCCGCCTGGGGAATCGGGCACGATGACCGGCGGTTCTAGGTCATTCGGAGGTGCGAACTACGTGAGCATGACCGTGATGCGCGGCCGCGCAGACCTGCCGCGACGCGTGGCCATGGTCACGGTGCACACCTCACCGCTCGACCAACCCGGCGTCGGGGACGCGGGTGGCATGAACGTGTACGTCGTCGAGCTGTCCCGGCGCCTGGCCGCGCTGGGGGTCGAGGTCGACGTGGTGACGCGGGGGACCAGCTCCGACCTGCCGCCCGCCGTCGAGATCGAACCCGGCGTCACGGTGCGCCACATCACGGCCGGGCCGTACGAGGGCCTCGCCAAGGAGGACCTCCCCGCCCAGCTGTGCGCGTTCACCTCCGGTCTGATGCGCGTGGAGGCGGCCCGCGAACCGGGCTGGTACGACCTCGTCCACTCCCACTACTGGCTCTCCGGCCAGGTGGCGTGGCTCGCCGCGGAGCGCTGGGACGTGCCGCTCGTGCACACCATGCACACGATGGCGAAGGTGAAGAACCTGACCTTGGCCGAGGGCGATGCGCCTGAGCCGCTTGCCCGCGCGATCGGGGAGTCGCAGGTCGTCGACGCCGCCGACAGGCTGGTGGCCAACACCGACGAGGAGGCCGACCAGCTCGTCGATCTCTACGACGCGGATCCGCGGCGGGTCGTGACCGTGCCACCCGGCGTCGACCTGGACCTCTTCTCACCCGGGTCGCGGTCGGCGGCCCGGCGCGCGGTCGGCATGCCTGACGACGCCTATCTGCTGCTGTTCGTCGGCCGCATCCAGCCGCTGAAGGCGCCCGACGTCCTGATCCGGGCGGCTGCCCGGCTGCTCGAGATGCAGCCGTCGCTGCGTGACCGGCTCGTCGTGGCGGTCGTGGGCGGCCCGTCGGGCACCGGGCTGGCCCAGCCCCGCGCGCTGCAGGCGCTGGCCGACCGGGTCGGGCTGACCGACGTGGTGCGCTTCGTCGACCCGGTCCCACAGGACCTGCTGCCCGACTGGTACCGCGCCGCGGACGTGACCGTCGTGCCCTCCTACAGCGAGTCCTTCGGCCTGGTGGCCATCGAGTCGCAGGCCTGTGGGACCCCGGTTGTCGCGGCGTCGGTCGGCGGTCTGCACACGGCGGTGGACGACGGATCGTCCGGGCTGCTGCTCCCCGGCCACGACCCGGACGACTACGCCGACGTCCTCGCGGAGCTGGCCGGCAACCCGTTCCGGCGGGCCGCCTTCGGCCGGGGAGGCGTCGCGCACGCGGCCCGCTTCGGCTGGGACGCCACCGCCGCTCGGATGCTCGACGTCTACGCCGACGACATCGCGG
>JBOGDX010000334.1:0-4219 GCA_050743225.1 Actinomycetes bacterium
GGACTGCTTTACGTGGTCGACTCCCGGGGCCCGTCAGTACTGGGAGCGGCAGGCTGACAGGTCCGGCTTGACCTGCTGCCCGCGGTCGACCACGACCGGGACCGTCTGCAGGACCGTGCCGTCCGGGCGCTCACAGGTGAGCGTCCAGTTCTCGACCAGCCCGTCACCGACGATCGTGTCGGTGGTGTCGTAGAGACCCGCGGTCATCGTCCACGTCGGCGACACCGACGCGAAGTTGATGACCCGCAGGACATACGTCCCGGGCTGCGGCGCGTTCAGCGTCGCGAGCTCCTTCTCGCCCACGAAGTTGCCCGAGCTGGCAACCTCCGTCAGCGACCCGTCGGCCTCCTTGAAGTAGACCTCGAGGTCCAGGTCGTCCGGCGTCGGCCAGTCGAGCTCGACCTGCAGCAGGTCCTGCCCGGTCTCGGTGACGGCGAACTCGACGTCCTCGTGCTCGGTCGGCAGCAGCGCCTTGCTCGCGGTGTACGTCTGCTCCCGCGTCGGGGTCTCCGACAGCACCTGAAGCCGGTGCTTCATGACCAGCGGCCGGGTGCTCGGGTTGACGTGCCACGAGAAGCTGCCGTTGGCGGGCACCGTCATCGTGGTGTCGAGGCGGTCGGTGAACGACGAACCGTCGTACGTCGGCGTCGCGAACTGCTTGCGCAGCCGCAGCGTCGCACCAGCCGGTGCCTTGCCGGAGACGACCGAGTGCTTGCTCGCGGCGGCGGTGTTCTCCAGCGCGATGAGGTAGGCCTCACGGTTGCCCTTGCCGGCGTACGCACCGGACCCCAGGTACTGGTCGACCACGGTCGGGAACGGCGGGTGGAACTCCTCGCCGATCTCGAAGGTGAAGCCGAGCCCGCCGGTGGCGTAGTAGGACCAGTCCTCGGTGGTGCCGGTGGTGTCGTAGAGCTGGTACGAGTGCTGGTTCGTGTAACCGCTCTGCGCCGCCATCCGCGCGCCGAGGTCGGCGTAGATCGTCTCGTCCGCCGTGTCGCCCTGCTCGCGCAGGCCCGGGGGACGCAGGACCAGGTTGCTGAACGTGTGGTTGGTGATCAGCGTCGTGACGTGCTCGCCCGACACGAGCTCGCGGATGTTCTGCGTCTCCGGCTCGGAGAAGGGGCCGCCGCCGCGGTAGGTCGGGTCGGCGAACACCTCGCTCGCGCCCGGTCCACCCCAGAAGCCGCCGTAGTTGCGGTTGGGGTCGACGCCGATACCGAAGCCGCCCGGGCTCGCTGCGGCGTCGCATGCTCCCGGCGGGGTGCTGTCGGCGCCGTCGGCGACCCGGCAGTTCTTCCGCTTGTAGGCGTTGCCCGGCGTGCCGAGGATCGACACGGTGCCGCCGTTGTCGACCTCGCGGAGGTCGAGTAGCGAGCCCTGGGTGATCGACTGGTTGAAGCCGTCCACGTTGACGACCGGCACCACGATGACGCGGGCCTTCTTCAGCAGGTCGGTGATGCGCGCGTCGCTGCCGTGGTTCTTCACCAGGTCGTAGGCGAACTCCATCGCCGACTCGCCCGACGGCCACTCGCGGGCGTGGTGGACGCCCATCATGAGGAACACCGGCTTCGAGCTGGTGGCGGCGCTGCTCACGGCGTCGGAGATCTCGATGCCGTAGACCGTGCGTCCCTCGAGGGACTGGTGCGGCAGCGCGAAGCGCTCGACGATCCCGGGCTTGATCGCGGCGAGTTCGCGCAGGTCGTCGTTGTAGTCGGCCAACGTGCGGTATGTGTCCCGCCCGCTCGGCAGTGGCGACGACGCGACGCTGTCGGCGTAGGCCTTGGTGGCGCGGTTGTTCTGCGCGGTGCGCAGAGCGAGATCGGGAACGGTGACGTCGTACGTCAGGCCGGCTGCTGTCAGGGCGTCCGCGTCGGCAGCCGTGTGGAGGACTGCCTCGACGAAGTTGGCTCCGGCGTGCTCGGTCAGGTCCAGGTTCAGCCCGAGCAGTCGGTCCTTGTCGGCGCCGGTCGGGGTGGCGACGCGCACGATCTGGATCGGGAAGGCGCTCGAGGTCTCCGTGGCCGACGGTGCGGCCTCGGCGGCGGTGGGTATTGCCGACAGGGCGCCCAGGGAGAGGGCGGCGGCCGCGATCGCGGCACCGGCTGCCCGGCGGCTGCTGCGGGCCGGGGGTTGCCCGGCCGTGCGTCGAGAGGTCAGGGATGGCACAGGAAGTCCTCCGGGGAAGCGGTGTCGTGACCGTTGTCACGCGGGGCCCAACGGTTCACGAGCGGTGTGGTCACGGCGGGGTCCGCGACATCGGTACGCCAATGTGACACAAATCACCCAAAACACCAAGAACTGTGACATCGGGTGCGGATGTGGTCGCGCAGGGTGAGCAGCGCCGCCCGGGCCGGGCGGGCACTGGCCACCTGCTGCTTCAGCGCGGACGGGGTTGCGGAGCGTGAGCGGGTCACGGGTGCAGTGCGCCGGCCTCGACCTGGCGTTCGTGGATCCAGTCGTCGATGCGGGCCCACCACGCGAACAGCCAGTCGATGCGCTCCTCGTCGCCTGCCGGCACCTCGCTCGCGGGCACGATCCACCACCGCATCTGGATCTCGCGGTCCATCGGCAGCTCTCGCCACACGTCGAGGACCGTGGTCATGTGCTCGACGCCGGTGTGCGCCACGAACACCAGGTCGGCGTCGCGGGCGACGGCGAGCGCCGCCAGCACTCCGCCGGGCTTGGGAGCCATCACGTGCCGCAGCCGCTCCGCCTTCTCCGCCTCGTCGATGTGCCCCTTCCGGCGCAGCCGCTCGATGGCGCGCTTGCGACGGTGCTCGGTGAAGTTGCCGCCCTCGGGGAAGATGACGAACGCGTCGTTCTCGTCGAGGCCGCGGGCCAGCTCCCCGATCAGTGCCTCGATGTCCCGGCCGGCGGCCGGCGCCGGCCGGATGAACCGGTTCGGCAGCCGGTTGAGCACCACGTCGATGGCCGGGTCCCACTGCAGCGTGTCCTTGAGGACGATGCGCGGCTCGCGGCTGTACCAGTTGACGAGCGCGTGCACGACCAGGAACGAGTCGCCGGGGCCCGCGTGCCGGCTGAGGATGAGCAGCGGCTTCCCGACGTACGACGCGGGGCTCGGCCCTTCGACCGTCACCCGGACGTGCAGCACCCGTCGGCACTCCCAGTAGATGACCTGCAGGTACCACCGGACGAGCGCGTAGTGGGCGAGCTGCAAGCGCGGCGACCTGATCCGCCAGCCGAACCCGCTCGCGACCCACATGACGAACAGCCCGACGAGTGCGGCCGACTCGAGCAGCATGTGCAGCATCGCCATCCACAACAGCCGCAGCGCCCGCCAGCGCCCGGGAAGGACGGTCGAGAGGGCGGCTGCCACCAGGACCAGCACGGGGAGCCCGGTCAGCACGAGCAGGGTCAGCGCAACGAAGGCCGGCGCGAGGACCAACCGCCGGACCACGAGCGGGGGCAGCATCGGCGTCAGCCGGTCCGCTCGGGCGCGCGCTCCAGGAAGTCCACCGTCGCCCGGTAGGCCGCGTCGATGCGCTGCTCGACCTGGGCGGCGTCGCGGTAGCGGAGGGTGGAGAGGTCGGCGACGCGCGGCGGCTCGTCGGCCCCGGTCGGCAGGACGTGGACGTCGACGTCCGGCGGGATCTCCGCCATCTCCCGGGCGAACCGGTGCCGCCGGGCGATCTCGAAGGCAACCGACGCGACCTCCCACGGCCTCGTGGGCGCCTGCAGCGGTCGGTCGATCCGGCCGACCTGCAGCACGTACGTCCGCCGGGCACCCAGCCGCAACGCGCGGCCCACCGGGATCGAGTTGACCAGGCCACCATCGAGGAAGTGCTCGTCGCCGAGCGCGATCGGCGGGAACACCCCGGGAACCGCGCTGCTCGCGAGCACGGCGTCGACCAGTGACCCGGCGGTGAACCAGTGCTCGGCGGCGCGCTCGATGCTCGCCGCCACGCACTGGAACGTGACGGGCAGGTCCTCGATCCGGCGCTCGCCCAGGTGGTCGATGAGCAGGTCGCGCAGCGGCTCGTTCGAGTGCACGTGGGTCCGGGTCCGGACCAGGTGCCGGGCGCGGCGGAGTGCCCCTCCCGCGTACACGTCGGAGTCGGCCAGGCCCCGCCAGACCTCGGTCAGCTTGTCGACCGCGGCCAGCGTCGGGTCGGCCGCGACCGCCGCGCCGTTGACCGCGCCGACCGACGTACCGACGACGAGGTCGGGCACGATGCCCGCCTCGAGCAGAGCCCGCAGC